>DNNS01000491.1 GCA_003497555.1 Spirochaetia bacterium | reverse complement strand
ACCCAAGAAATAAATTTGTACCCCTCGCAAATTGTCAAGTTTAAGATGTCGTTTGAACAAAAATCACCCCGGCGCCTCGCAAAAGTCCGGCGCCGGAGTTCAGAAATTACTTATTTGACTTGTTAAGGCCTACCTTTTCAGGTTAATAAGCTCTCTTAACATTTCATCTGATGTGCTGATGGTGCGTGAATTGGCCTGAAACCCGCGCTGGGTAACAATCATGCTGGTAAATTCTTCGGAAAGATCAACATTGCTCATTTCCAGGGCCCCGGCTTTAACTTTACCGGCTACGCGCTCCCCGGGAGCATCAACCATGGCCATGCCCGAGTTGTTGGTTTCCACATAATAAGATTCTCCGCTTTTTTCCAGACCGCCGGCATTGGTAAAAGTAGCAAGTGCAAGCTGCCCAAGCGCTTTGCTGGTTCCGTTGGAATAGCTTCCGGTTATTACGCCCGAGTCGTCAATCTTGAAACCTTCGAGATATCCCATATTGCGACCGTCCTGATAATAGGCTTTGGTGGAAGTAGGAGCTGCAAACTGGGTAACACCATCGTAGCGGCCTGATGAACCGAGCGACAGCCTGATATTCATAGGTTCGCTTCCCGCTACATTATAGCCAACGCTTACTTCAAGAGATTCGCCTGCTCCGGTACCCTTGCCCTGGCCTGCAGCCTGATTCATATCGCGCACTGCCATTACCGCGCCTTTAGTATCAAAGGTCATAATAAACTGGGCGTTTCCGGCTTGGGCTGTAGCTGCATCCACTCCGGCTTTAAGTCCTTCAATCTGTCTTCCCTGCTTGTCGGTTATGGCTACAGTTGCCACCCATTCATTAGGTATAGCTGCTCCTGCCTGATCAAGATTTTTTCNNGAAAGATTAAGTTCCTGCACATTGCCCCTGGAATCATAAGCATTTATTGTAGTAACAACAGTTCCTTTCATCATGTCGGTTTCTGAGGCATTGGCTGCAATTACCGGTGTGAGTGAGTTCATATTGCTCTGATATTTAATAATACTGGTAGCTTTAGCCGCATCTTTGGCGCCAACCGGTATAATAATATCAGCAAGACCGCCCTGTTTGTTGATGGTTACGGTTCCATCGGGATTTTCCTTGCTGGCAAACCCCTGCACCTTAAAGCCGTTAGCCGGATTTACCAGCAGTCCGTTGGCATCAACCGATAAAGCTCCGTTTCTGGAATAGAAAGTGGAATTACCGGCATTCTGAATAAAAAAACCTTCGCCAAGAATGGCCACGTCTGTATTAACTCCCGTAGTCTGAAGAGCTCCCTGGGTATGCAGAGTATCAATGGCGGCAATGGTCATGCCCAGTCCGACCTGTTTGGGGTTAACACCGCCGATTTCTTCCGTAGGCCGGGCTGCTCCGGTTAAAGTCTGGGAAAGAATATCCTGAAAATTGGCTNNGCTCTTCCCTTTTTGAATCCGTAAGTATTTACGTTGCCGATATTGTTTCCGACAACATCCATGCGCGTCTGGTGATTTTGCAGACCGGACACGCCGGAATAAAGTGATCGCATCATAGTAGTATCCTCCTGATCTAGTGAAGCGTAGAATAAAAAATATTGGAAGGCTTCTCGCTGTGAATTTTCATTCACTGCCTGCATGCAGGCAAGGAGGCCGGCCTTCTATAAAATTACCGCAGAATCAATGTTGGTAAAAATATTTCCATTCATTGAATTTCTGTCCATGGCGGTAATCATGGTTTTGGTGCTGGTATTAATAAGAAAAGCCTTGTTATTCACCAGTACCAGAGTTTCTTTGGCTCCGCGGGCTTTTGCCTGATCCGCCGCTTTCCCGAGCCTAGTTTTTTCATCTTCGGAAATTGTAATACCGCGTTTTTCCAGGCGCTGTTCTGCATGGCGGGAAATAGCCAGTTTTTCCTCAAGCATTCCTGAAAATTTTCCCGGAGCTGCATTATTTTTTTTGTCGGCTTCCTGCGGTATAAATGATGTTCCGATTCTGTTAATGGTATTCATGTTTAATCTGCCCTCCCTACCTAATCTGGGCGCTATTCTCCGCATAAACAGATTTGATTTTTTCTGCGGGAATGGAATTCCCGTTTACCATTACCTTGACGCTTTTTTCTTCAAAATGTACAGATTCGGCTTTTCCTCTTGCCATGGTTCCGCTTTCATCCTGATACTCGACATTTTTACCGAGATAAGAATCGGATTTCATGGCTTCAAAACCGGTAAGCAGCGAGTCCATGCTTTTATTTAACTGGCTCATCTGTTCCAGGGAAGAAAATTGCGCCATCTGCGCAATGAACTCCTTGTTGTCCATAGGTTCCAGCGGGTTCTGATGGGAAAGCTGGGTTACCAGCAGTTTCAGAAACTGGTCTTTTCCCATGGCTTCATTAGCCGGATGCCGTTTAAAGCCGTTTTTCAGATTGAAGTCTCCGATTTCATCAAGCAAGCCGGGCTCAATCATACTTTTGGTATTAATCATTTTTACTCCTTATAAATTTTTCAGGCTATTAAATTAAGCCTTTTGTCTTCGAATCGTAAATCAAGCGTACTTATAGCGCCTTCACCGGTAAATTCATTTCCGGAAAAGTCCGATGCCTCTCCCTGAAAATCAAATGCTTTTTGTTCCTGGCCGGAATTGCCTCCGCTGTATTCCACGGTAAATTCTCCAAAGGCATATCCATTCTGCCAGAGATGATCCTTAAGCTGCTGCATTTTTGTATCCATCAGTTCTTTTACCGCGCTGTTTTCCACAATCATTTTTCCGGTAAATTCATTGCCGATTTGTTCCAGATGAATTTTTATTTTTCCCAGATATTCGGGTTTGAGTTTAACGGTGAGTTCCTTATGGCTGCCGTCAATCGAAACTTTAATATCATGCGCTATACGCTGAACAATGTCATTGGCGCTGTGTTTTGTACCCTGGGTAAGTTCGCTTGTTTTGAAATAGGATTCAAGCCGTTTCATGTCAAATCGATCGCTTACCGCGAGTACTCTGTCTGCTCCTTTGTCACTGGAAGGCTTAACCGGTTCTTCCATGCCCCATGCCTTGGTCTGGACTTTTTCCTCCTTCTGCCCTGACGGATTTATTTTTATTTCCGGCTTTATTTCATTTCCGCCGGTTTTAACCGTCTGTTGGTTTTTTTCGTTTTCCAGGCGCGTTATTTGCGGATTTTTAATTTCTATTGACAGAGTAAGTTCTTTTTTTGCTTCGCTCAGCATGTTTTTCAGTTCAAGCAGCCGGGTTTTAGCCGTATCTCCGGAAACTGTTTTTTTATTTTCAGTTTTAACGGTCATTCCGCCATCTGATTTTAAAGCCGCAAGCTCAGTCTGAATTTTCTGGGTTAAAGCCGCAATCTGCCGGGGTGTAATTTCCCTGCTGCGGTTTGCCTGATCGAGCAGTGAGTTTAATTGTACCAGCAAGGCCTCAATATTTCTGATTTTTTCAGCCTGTTCCTGCGCAGTTTTTTTTGCCGGAGCTTGTTCGTTATTCTGCTTTTGAAATTTTATCGCGGAATTTTCATTGATATTTTTTGATTTTACCGTAATTCTGCCAATGATATTTTCGTCATTTTTGTTATCGGTTTTTGCCAATATGGCCGGTTTATTTTCTTCTGACCGGTTGTCTGCAGCACTTTGTTTTTTTACTGATTCCGGCATGGTATTTTTGGAATTTTCTCCGGAAATTTCATGATTAGCGGTATCTGCTTTATCTTTTATTGTTTCCGGGGTAAAATTTTGAGTTTTTTCTCTTGCGGTTTCCTGTAAAGGATTCTCAATTTTTTCATTTTTTACTTTTGAATCTGTTTTGGAATCCTGCATTTTTTCCGTTAAAATTGACTGAAACGCTCCATTTTCCGAATCTGCCGGACGGTTGGATTTTTCTGCCGGTGCGGTATTAGACCCTGATGCTATTTGATAAATATACATTCCCAATTGCCATCACCTCCTTTTTTCTGGATTTTTTTATATAAACAGGGATTTTCCGGGCTGGAAAATCTCTTGCAATAGTGAAAAGGGGCGCATATTCCTGACGGACGCACCCTGGATTAAAATTTCGGTCAATTTCAAAATTTAATAAGCGATTATTGGTATTTATTTTTTCCCTCCTCCGCGCGAATTTATTAGTATAATTTTATTAAAAATATGATTTTTAATCTGAGGAAAATGCCTGATAACATGGCGCATACTTTTTTTTACTTTTCGTGAAAATTTATTTTTTCCATTTTATCAATGATATACTTTACTGTTTTGTTTATCCAGGAAATAAATTTGCACCCGCTGAATCAGGGTAAATTCGTACTTGTCAATTTTAGCGTTTTTAAGGCACTTCAACAAATTAAGCGACGTTAAAATCCTTGAATTTAGCTCAATTTGGGCACTTTTAAAAAGTGCGCGTTTACCCTGCCCGCTGAATTGACTTTTAAAAAAAATATCATTATATTTTAACTAAATTATAATTGGAGGTTATTTATGCCAAAACAGCTTCTCTTCAATGAGGAAGCCAGAAAAAAGCTTCTGAAAGGAGTCAACACGGTCGCCGATGCAGTGCGTGTCACCATTGGGCCCAAAGGCCGAAATGTTGTACTGGAAAAAAAGTTCGGTTCTCCGACCATAACCAACGACGGAGTAACAATAGCCAAAGAAATTGAACTGAAAGACACTTATGAAAACATGGGGGCTCAGCTTCTGAAAGAAGTCGCTTCCAAAACCAACGATGTCGCCGGGGACGGTACTACCACTGCAACCGTACTTGCGCAGGCTATGATTAAAGAAGGCCTTAAAAATGTAGCAGCCGGCGCTAATCCCATGATTATAAAAAAAGGCATTAAAATTGCCGAACAGGCCGTTGTTGATGAAATCAAAAAAATGTCCAAAAACATCAGCAGTAAAGAAGAAATTTCCCAGGTTGCCACCATTTCCGCCAATAACGACAAAGAAATCGGCGATTTAATAGCAGATGCTATGGAAAAAGTGGGTAAAGAGGGCGTCATTACTGTAGAAGAAGCCAAAGCGCTTGAAACTACGCTTGAAGTAGTCGAAGGCATGCAGTTCGATAATGGTTATCTTTCCGCTTATTTTGTCAATAAAACCGAAAACATGACTTGCGAATTTGAAGACACCTATATTCTGCTGCATGACAAAAAAATATCTGCTATGAAAGATATTATTCCTTTGCTGGAAAAAATAGCTCAAACCGGCAAACCGCTTGTGATTATCTGTGAAGAAGTTGAAGGCGAAGCCCTGGCTACTCTGGTAGTTAACAAACTGCGCGGTGTTTTGCGGATATGTGCAGTAAAAGCTCCCGGTTTCGGAGATCGCAGAAAAGCCATGCTTGAAGATATAGCTATTCTTACCGGTGGGCAGGTAATATCCGAAGATTTGGGCCTTAAACTTGAAAATATCGACATAAAATCACTCGGACAAGCCAAAAAAATCACTGTTGATAAGGAAAATACCACTATTATCCAGGGCGAAGGCAAACCCAAAGATATTAAAGCGCGTATTGAACAGATTAAAAAACAGATCGACGAAACAACCTCAGACTATGATCGCGAAAAACTGCAGGAACGCCTGGCCAAACTTGCCGGCGGAGTTGCTGTTATTAATGTAGGCGCAGCTACTGAAGTTGAAATGAAAGAAAAAAAACACCGCGTGGAAGACGCTCTTTCCGCTACCCGCGCTGCGGTTGAAGAAGGCGTAGTAGCCGGCGGCGGTGTAACCCTGATTCGCGCCCAGAAAGCTCTTGATAAATTTAAAGAAAAAGAAGAAATACAAATCGGAATCGACATTGTCAGAAAATCCCTGGAAGCTCCCATCCGCAATATTGTTTTTAACGCCGGATTCGACGGAAGCATTATTGTTGAAGAAGCCAGAAATAAAGATAAAAACACCGGTTTTGACGCTTCAAACGGACAATGGGTTGACATGTTTAAAGCCGGAATAGTTGATCCTGCCAAGGTAACACGTTCAGCTCTGCAAAATGCCGCTTCCATTGCTGCCCTGCTGCTGACTACCGAAGTGCTGATCAGCGATCTTCCCGAAAAAGAAAAAAATGCCCCGGCTCCAGGCGGACACGGCGGCATGGATGACATGTATTAAGAAATTACAAAAGGAGTATCATTATGAAAATTAAACCACTCGGCGAAAGAGTACTTCTTAAAAAAACCGAAAAAGAAACCAAAACAGCCGGAGGGCTTTATATTCCCGAAACCGCCCAGGAAAAAACCCAGGAAGCTGTTGTGGTTGCCATAGGCGACAGCCAGGATATTAAAGTAAAACCGAACGACAAAGTAATTCACGACAAATACGCAGGCACCGAAATAAAAGTTGAAGGTGTAGATCACCTGATAGTGAAAAACGAAGACATTATTGCCATAGTGTCTTGAAAAATCCCCATCAATAAATTAATTGCGGCAGCGGAAAAATTCCCTGCCGCATCATTTTAACTGCAATTCACTGATTTTCTTTCTGATCACGGCAATTTTGGAACTTTCAGGAAATTCATTTATAATTTTCTGGTAATATTGAAGAGCCAGTTTATTTTCCTGGTCATGCTCATAGAGTGATGCAATCAAAAACCAGGCATCATCCACCAGCTGATTTTTGGAATACATACTTTCCAGATACATAAGTTTACTGATAACTTCATCACGGCTTGTTACTTTAAGGGTGTTATTTGCTTTATAATTATAATCAAGATTATTTTTGGTATAGGCTGCATAATACAATTTCCCGATTTGAAATAATGCGTTGGGGGCAAGCGGAGTATTTGGGTATTTGGATACGATTTTTTCGAATTCTTTTATGGCTTTGTCGTATTCCCTGAGCTGGATATGGCTCATGGCTGTCCAAAAAACCGCCTCTGAGGATTTTTCGGCAAATTGAATCTGCCATTCAGTCAGGAATAAGAATCTTTTAAATTCAGTAACCGCCAGGCGGTAGTTTTTTTCTTTGTAAAGATCCATTCCGAAAAGGAAAATATCGTAAAGTTCAGCTTCGCTTTTTTGTTTGTCAATTTCTTCGTTAATGCGTTTTTCTTCTTCTTTGGCATTAAAATCCGCATCGCGCTGAATCTGCTCGGCTTCAAGAGTCTCCTGCCTTTCCTGCTCTTCTCTTTCCCTGTCGCTTTCTTCTTCTGCCTGAACCGGTATAGTTGTAAGTAACACTGCATATGCCAGATACGGTATGCAGCGGAATATGTATTTTTTCATAACCAGTATCCTTTTTATCTTTAATTATACACTTTTTATTGTTTAATGTAAAGGTTTTTAAGAAGAAAATCAGTATATACGAAAATCAAACTGCGGGCATAGTCATCGGGGGCGGGGTGACAGCATAATTAATACTTGCTCCCTTTTTTTTAATTTTTAATATCATCAGTCTATAAAAACAGAACTTTTTAAAGTATTACGTGCTTAAAAAAAAAGTCCTATTTTTTTGGTATCCACTCAGATTTTACAATTTTAACAGGAAGAGAATATTATAAATAGCGGCTGACCGAAAACTTTATTTTCCCGAAGGACAAGGCCGATTTCCATGCGGAAAATCAACTTTTATATTTTAAAGAAAGGATTTTCCGGCCGTAAATAGTTAAGATATGTTGTTATTTCAAAATTTCTTCGTATTCTTCGTGAACTTCGTGTTATTNNTTTTAATTATTATAAATCAGCATTGTCAATAGCAGATAGATTGAATTTTAACGGATGATGGAGTATAATTTTTAGGGATTAAAAAAGGGAGCTCCTGCTTATCAAAGGAAAATACAAAAAAAAATTTATCCGATTCTTTTAAAATCAGCAGATAATGTAATAACGAATGAACATGATTGGCTGTTGGAAGCCTTTATAAAAATTATAATATATCTGACAAAAGAAGAGAAACAGTTGGTTTTATCATTTACCGATAACTACAGAGATCATTCCAGAAAAAAACACAAGAGAGAGTAAAACAGCATAGAAAGGATGTGTTTAAATGACTGAACGAAAAAAAAACCGCATAGTATTGCCTTTGCTTGTAATCTGCACCAGTATATCTGTATTTATTTTACTGCTGATAACTATTAAGCATCCTTCGGTTATTACCATAAGCATTTTNNCCGATTGTTGTAGTTGGATGGTTTTGGGGAACCTGGCCGGCAGTGATCACTACCGTATTTTTTTTTATCATCTGTCAGATTTCCATGACCAAATTCCATATACTGACAGCCACTCCGCAGGAAATGATAGGCGGCTTTATGGCTTTTTGCGCTTTCCTGCTGGTCGGCATTGGAATCGGCAAATTCAGTTCGCTGAGCAAAAAACTGAAAACAGAGCTGGAGCTTCGGACACAACTAGAAGAAACATTGCGTCAAAATGAAAATTACCTGATGACCATATTCAATTTCATACACGCCGGAATCATGATTGTAGATGCAAAAACCCATAAAATAATAGATATTAATCCGGCCATGGCTNNACGATTTGTTATCAGAGCCGATAGAGAAAGAATACCTGTTCTGAAAAGCGCCATACCTGTTATTTTAAACAACCAAAAAGTACTGCTCGAAACTTTTTATGATATTACTGATCTTAAAAAAGCCGAAAAACAGCTGCAGGAAGCCCAAACGCATCTTTTACAATCCGAAAAACTGGCATCCCTGGGTCAATTGGCAGGGGGAGTAGCGCATGAAATCAATAATCCCATGGCTGTAATACTCGGTTTCAGCCAGAGTATTGCAAAAAAAATAAAAGAGGATGACAGTTTATATATGCCCTTAAAGTCCATTGAACGCGAAGCCATAAGATGTAAAAAACTGGTTGGAGATTTATTAACCTTTTCCAGAACCGGAAAACCCGAAAAAGAAAAAGCCGGAGTAAATGAAATCATTGAACAGACAATCTCTCTAATCGAAGCGCAGACCAAAATTAAAAATATTGAAATTATAAAAAAATATAATGAAAACCTGCCGCGGATTATGCTGAATATCAGCCGGATACAGCAGGTAATAATAAATTTATGCAGTAACGCCATTGATGCCATGCCGTCCGGAGGTAAATTATTCATAGAAACAAACCTGGGTGACAAAAATGTGGAAATAAAAATAACCGATACGGGAACAGGTATGACCGATGAAGTTAAAAAACGCCTCTTTGAACCGTTTTTTTCTACCAAAGAAGTCGGGAAAGGTACTGGTCTGGGACTGAGTTTATGTTATGAAATAATTCAAAGTTATAATGGTACTATTAAAGTGGAAAGCGAATCAGGCAAAGGCTCCGTATTTATAATAAAAATTCCCGTTGAAAATGAGGGCGCATGAATAACAGGAAAAAAATTCTGGTTATTGATGATGAACAGGGTATAAGAGATTTACTTGCTTTTGCCTTGGGCACCCAGGATTATAATGTGATTACCGCAGCCAATGGCAGGGAAGGTATAGAAAAAGTAAAAGGCGAGGGCTGTGATCTCGTTATTCTTGATTTAAAAATGCCCAAACTGGGCGGTATTGAAACCCTGCAAGAAATTAAAAAAATCGATTCGGGTATTGAGGTTATTGTGGCTACCGGTTTCGGTACCATAGAAACAGCCATCAATGCCATGAAAAACGGAGCTTATGATTTTATTGCCAAACCCTTTAATATGGAAGAACTGAGCATCCTGCTTCAAAAAGCAATTGAAAGAAAAGAATTAAAAGTTGAAAACGCTCTTTATAAAGCAAGCAAGGTAATATTTTCCAGCCTGGACCAGCGGGAAATCGTTAACAGGATTATCGGGCTGATTCTGAAAATAATCAAAACCGACGATGCTTCCATCATGCTTTTTAATTCTGTTAACAGACTGTATATTGCCGCTTCCTATAAACTGGACGAAGAAGTAAAAAGAAAAACCAGGCTGCGCATGGGGGAACATATTGTTGAAAAAATGGCCCAGTCCAGGGAACCGCTAATTATCAATCCTGAGCCGGGTCATGAGTACAGCCTGGATGATATCCCGGCAGACGAAGGAATTAAATCAATAATGTCGTGTCCTCTGCCTGCAAAAAACGGAATCCTGGGATTAATAACATTATACCGTATCAGTATGTCAGGCTGTTTCGGTGAAATTGATCTGCAGACTATTTCCATTTTTTCCGCCCAGATAGCCCAGGCCATTGAAAATGCCAATCTCTATAAAGAACTGGAAATTAAAATTCAAAAACTGAAGGAAACGGAAAAAATCCTGGAATACGGCGCAACTCATGATCCGCTGACCAATCTGCCCAACCGGGCGCTGATGCATGATCGCGTGAGCAGGGCAATAAGCCGCGCCCAGAGAGGTAAAACTCTTTTTTCCCTTCTGCTGCTTGACCTTGACGGTTTTAAGGAAATTAACGACACCCTTGGACACGAAACCGGTGATTTGCTTTTGAAAAAAGTCTCTGCTGAAATTCAAAAATGTCTGCGCGAATGCGATACGCTGGCGCGTATGGGCGGAGACGAATTTGTACTGGTCTTTAATGATTTGAAAAATACCATGGATGCGGAAATAATGGCGAGCCGGATTTTAAATGTATTTAAACCCCCGTTTCTTATTCAAAATCATGAAATCAATATAACACCGAGTATAGGCATAGCCATAT
Organism: Spirochaetia bacterium; assembly: GCA_003497555.1. Lineage (GTDB taxonomy): Bacteria > Spirochaetota > UBA12135 > UBA12135 > UBA12135 > UBA12135. The sequence goes on along the minus strand of DNNS01000491.1, from coordinate 2,378 downwards.
ATCCTGATAACGGCGATAATATTGAAATACTTCTTAAGAATGCCGATTTGGCTATGTATGAAGCAAAAAAACTCGGCGGAAACAGATTTAATTATTTTACTCCGACCATGGGCGCTGCTGTCCGGGAAAGAATGATTGTCAGGGAAAACCTGCAGAATGCCATAAGCAAAAACGAGTTTATTATTTACTATCAGCCTTTAAACGAAACAGATAGCGGAAAACTGACCGGCGCCGAGGCATTGATCCGCTGGCAGCATCCGCAGCATGGTATGATCGAACCTCTGAATTTTATTGCCATCGCAGAATCAACCGGGCTGATCCGGCCGCTGGGCGAATGGGTTCTGCGTACTGCATGTGCGCAGGGGAAAAAATGGCAGGAACAGGGTTATAATAAAATAAATATAGCCGTTAATATTTCCAATATCCAGCTGAGGGAAAAGGATATAACCGGTAAAATCAAAACCATTGTGAGCGAAAGCGGTTACCCACCGGAAAATCTTATCCTGGAAATCACCGAAACTTCCGCTATGAGCAACATTGAACATAACATCCTGATTCTTAAGGAACTCAGTGAATTCGGAGTTAAAATATATATTGACGATTTTGGGACATCTTATTCATCCCTGAACTGGCTGAAAAAACTTCCGATACACGGACTTAAAATCGATCGTTTTTTTATCCAGAATATTTCGGAAGATTCTTTTAACGCCGCTATAGTGAAAACCATTATTGTAATGGCGCATAGCCTGAATTTAAAGGTAATAGCCGAAGGCGTTGAAACTCCGGGACAGCTGGAGTTTCTAAAGACTGCCCGATGGTCTTTTGAAGAAAAATTACAGTGCGATCAGGTACAGGGATTTTTATTCAGCAAACCGGTTACTGCAGAAAAATTCAGCGTTCTTTTAGAGAAAAAAAAATAAGTATTTACATTTTATATAATTCTTATTAAAATAACATCCTTAAAATTGCGGATTTTAATAACGTAAAGTAAAAACCTTCTGCAGTATGAAATAAACGGAAAATTATTATCAAAAACAATCCGGAAAATCCGGCAGACTGTTCATGAGGATACAATGAGTATTCAGAATCAAAAACCAGACGGGCATAATTTCGGCACTTTTACCGGAGTATTTTTACCGTCCATACTGACAATTTTCGGTGCAGTTATGTTCCTCCGTACAAATTATATTGTCGGGCAGGCAGGTATAACCAACACTTTAATCATTTTATTAATTGCATCTAGTATTGTTTTTGCTACGGCACTTTCCATTTCTGCCATTGCTACCAACACTCCTGTATACGGAGGCGGGGTATATTATATGATCTCCCGGGTACTTGGCCCGGCTCTGGGAGGCTCAATCGGAATAGTGCTTTTTTTTGCGCAAGGGCTTTCCATTCCATTTAATATAACGGGTTTTACCGAGGCAATTGTGAATGATTATCCGGTTTTGCAGGCACACTATTCTGCAATTCTTATCGGAACCGGTGTTGTGCTTTTTATTATTGCCGTTACCGGCGCGGATATTGCCATAAAATTTCAATATCTGATATTTATAACACTCGGTCTGGGTATCGCGGTTGCGTTCGGAGGAGCTGCTGTAAATTTCAGTAAAAATTTGTTTGTAGTAAATTCCCGTCCGGCGGAATCCGCCGATTTAATCAGATTATTTGCTATTTTTTTCCCGGCCGTCACTGGCATGATGGCAGGAGTAAACATGTCGGGTGATTTAAAAAATCCCGCAAAAGCCATTCCGGCCGGAATATTGTATGCAAATCTGGCCGCATTATTAATCTATGGGCTGGAAATAGTCTTAAGCGGATCCGGATTTTCCCGGCCGGAGCTTTTACAGACTCCTTACAATGTATTCGTTTCCCATGCTCTTTTCGGAATGAAATTTCTGGTAACCGCCGGTGTGTGTGCCGCTACCATTTCAACCGCTATGGGTCTTTTTCTCTGCGCTCCGCGCGTACTGCAGGCTCTGGCCCGTGACCGGATTATTAAATTTCTTAATCCGTTTGGAAAAGGTTATGGTAAACACAATGAACCGCGTCCTGCAGCGGTTTTAACTTTTTTACTGACAGCCGGTGTTTTAATCTGGGCCGGTAAAAACGGTCTCGACAAATCCGGAATAAGCTCTGCTATGAACGTTCTGGCGCAGTCAGCATCCATGTTTTTTTTATTTACTTACGCCATGATCAATATCGCTGCTTTTGTTGAATCCTTTGGCGGCAATCCTTCCTTCCGCCCCCGATTTCGTTTTTTTCACTGGGGAGTTTCTTTATACGGAGCAGCTGCCTGTATTATTGCGGCCTTTTTAATCAACATGTTAACTGCCGCCGGGGCGGCATTATTAATGCTTATGGTTTTTTTCTATGTA
>DNNS01000063.1 GCA_003497555.1 Spirochaetia bacterium | reverse complement strand
AATAAATTTTCCAGGGAGTTGTTTATGAAAAATCTCGTAATTTTTTTAACAATCTGTATATTCCTTTTTTGCGGCTGTGCAGCAAAAAAAACCGGAAAAAAAATAACGATCGAATTTATGACACCGGTAGAAATCAGCCAGCTTAATGATTTGACTAAAAACATCAAAAAATTTATGAAAAAACATCCGGATATTGCAGTTGTAATTACCAGAGGAGACAGCAGAAATTACGAATCAAAAATCCAGGCGCGTATCGCTTCGGGCACTGCCCCTGACCTGGTATTTTTAAATTCCAGATTTTTTGCCTATTTTGTAAAAAACAACATTTTTGAAAATCTGTCGCCCTATATTCAAAATGACAATGAAATATCGCTTGATGATTATTTTCCCGAGAGTCTGAATTTTTATCAATTTGACAATGGACTTTACGCCCTGCCCAAGGGGATAAACCCGGTAGTTCTTGCCTATAATAAAGAACAATTTGAGCAGCGCGGATTATCCATACCGGATAACAAATGGACATGGAATGTTTTTGCGAATGCGGCAAGGCGACTCACTGTTGATGAAAATAACGATAATATTATTGACAATTTCGGATGCGCAATGCCGCCCCTGCATGTGCTGATCTGGCAGTCAGGGGGAGACATATTATCAGAAAATTTTACTGCTGCAGCCGTGAACAGTTCCCATGTCAGACAGGCTATACAATATCAGCTGGATCTTATTAATAAATATAAATGTACAGCCAGGCCGGCAGAAAGGGCAGATTACGGTTCCGGGGAAGAAATGTTTATGACCAAAAGGCTTTCACTGGTCTTTATGGGGCATGCTAAAATTATGGATTTCCGCGCGCATAAAAGCCTGGACTGGGATGTAGAAATCATGCCGGGTTTTGCGGAACATCCCCGGGTTACCTTTTTAGACAGCGCAGGCGTAGGTATTCTTTCTTCCTGCAAATATAAAAAAGAGGCTTTTGAACTGCTGAAATATTATTGCGGTACGGACGGGGTAAAAGACAGGATTCGTTCCGGAGAACAATTTCCGGCCATAAAAAAACTTGCCTATTCGCCGCTGTTTCTGCAGCCGGAAAAAAAACCGGCTAATCATATTGCCTTCTGTGATTCCGTCAGTTTTGCGCGTAATTATCAGAAAGCCATGAATATGGGACGGATCACGGAAGCTTTTTTTGATGAAGTAACACAGATTCTCGAAGGCGCAAAAAACATTGACCAGGGTCTGCTGAATGCGGAAAAAAGGATTAATGAAATACTAAACAACCAATAAAAAATGAAATTTCTGCAGACAGCGGCAGTCTCACTTATAGTAAACCCGGAAAGCGCATAATTACAGAGAGAGCTTATGCCTGCAGAGATTAAGATTAACAGTTTTTTCTTCAGCGCGCCCGAAGTATGTACCGGGGTATATAATGAAAATACAGAAATATTTCGAGGCGCGAAACTTTTTAAAATATTTTTTTTAGGAGAATTCAATGCCGTATAAAATATCGATTTTAAAAAAACTGATACCTGTCTGCCTTGTTTTTTTATCTTTGCAGGCAGAGCTTTTAAAGGAATGGACTTTAAAAAAAAGTAGTAAAGAAAATATAATAATTAACGGTACTGTTTCATATGATGCCGGCTTTAGCGGAGAAATTAACAGCGCGTTGCTTTTTAACGGTTACGATACCTTCGCAGATATTAAATATGATTCATCGTGGTTGCTGCCAAAACAATTTTCTATCGAATTTAATATTAAAATGAAATCAATAAAAATACATGGAATTATTTTAAAAAATAACGCCTTTCTTGTCCGTACTGATAAAGCAGGTAAATTGATGTTTGCTTTATGGAATAACGGAAATTGGGGGCCTGTTCTGGTATCTGCAGAATCTCTCCTTACAGATAAATGGCATCACATTATTATCAGTTATGATGGCATTAAAGCCCGGATTTTTATTGACGATAGGGCATGCGGTGAAAAAGATTTAAACGGAAATTTTGAAAAAACAGATACGCCTTTTGTGTTAGGAAAATTTTCCACACATTTTATGCATGCTCTTTTTTGTAATTTAAAAATATATAATCATGCAATTAATCCTGTAAAAAAAAGCAGCTCTGCCGTTTCTGAAATAAAAACAGCAGCCGCAGGTCAACAGCAGCAAGTTATTATGCTTTCTGCGGAGCAAATACTTTCTGATAAAGGTCTGATTGATATTACCCGCGGTTTGATTGCCTACTGGCCCATGGACGGAGAATCTGGTAAAAAAGTTGAAAATGTAATCGGCAAAAACGGAGATATTTTCGGTTTTCGGGGCGATGCGCTGGTTTACGGAGAAAATCGTGTCAAAGGAAGATTCGGCAATGCCATGCTTTTCACCGGGCAAAAGACCATGCTGGAAGTTAATAAAATTGCAGATTTTGACTGTAAAAAAAGTCTCTCCATATCCGTATGGATAATGATGCAGGATCAAAAAGAAAGAGGCATAATTATAAATCATGAAAACGCCTACAGGCTTTGTGTCAATCAGAATGAAGATAATAAAATACGTTTCCAGCTTAATCTTGACGGTAAATGGGCGGCAAACTGGCTGACAAGTAAAAGCGCTGTTATACCCGGCAAGTGGTACCACATAGCGGCAGTTTACAGCGGGAAAAAACGTTCCATCTTTTTAAACGGCATTTTAGACGCCGAAGAAGAAATTTCCGGAGAAATAGGCAATGGTGGAAATTTTACAATTGGAGGATCCCGGATTGATCCGCGGGTCAAGCGGCGGGTTGAAACCTCTTCTGAGCAAAATACTTACACGGTAATGGAGCAGTTTTCCGGAATAATCGACGAGCCGGCAATTTGGAACAGAGCGATTTCCGCAGAAGAAATCAGAAATATCATAAGACTGGAAAAAGCCGATTTTGTTAAGGGGGCTTCTGCGGGCGCCTGTCTAAAATTTTATCCTGTAAC
>DNNS01000545.1 GCA_003497555.1 Spirochaetia bacterium | reverse complement strand
TCAGGAAGCATTTCATATACCTGAGTCATCTCGCGGATTTTTTTTCCAAACTGCATGCGTTCTTTGGCGTATTTGTCAGCTTCGCGGTAGGCTGCTTCAGCAATACCAAGCGCCTGACCGGCAATGCCCAGGCGCGCCTGATTCATAAGCCACATGGTATATTTGGAAAGTCCGCGGCGCCGCTCGCCGATCAAGGTTCCCGGTGTATTATTAAACTGCAGTTCACAGGTAGCAGAACCATGAATACCGAGTTTGTGTTCAATACGCCGCACCTTTACTGTGGAATCTTTTTCACAGAGAAAAAAAGACAGACCCCGGCCGCCCTTGCTGCCTTCTTCGCTGCGGGCTAAAACCAGAAGCATTTCGGCGCATCCGTTGGTTATAAAACGCTTTACTCCGTTAAGATGCCATTTGCCGTCATTTCCCAGATGCGCCTTGAGGCTTACAGCCTGCAGATCGCTTCCGGCTTCAGGCTCAGTAAGCACCATGGCAGATTCCACTTTCCCGGAACAGAAAATCGGCAGATATTTTTCTTTTACTTCTTCGGAACCGAATTTGGCTACAGTTTCCCCGTTATCCTGATGCAGCCCGAAATTAAGGAAAGAACCGTCGGCGCGGGATAAAATTTCAGCAGCTATGGAGGCAACCAGAATGGGCATGTTAAGACCGCCGAATTTTCGGGGCAGGCAAAAACCCATGAGATCAGCCTTGGCTAACATTTTCATGGCATTCGTAACAGCTGCCGGATACGTTACTGTTCCGTTTTCAAATTTACAGCCTTCGGTATCTACGGCTGCGGCATGGGGAGCAATGTGCTCGGCGCAGATCGAACCGATAATATCAAGCACCAGTCTGTAATTTTCAACCGCATCGGCTGAATCTTTGGGGGCATAGGGAAATTTATCTTTCTCGGCAAAATTATCTTCGCGCAGTTTTACCAGCCAGTCAAAATCAAGATGTTTTATATGAAACTGAATATCTTCGTTATCTTTGAAAAAATTTTCCACAATATTACTCCTATTTGGATTTTACAGCTTTAATCAGGCGGGGGATTACATCACTTAAATCACCGACGATTCCATAATGGGCAATCTGAAAAATCGGCGCTTCAGGATCGGTATTAATGGCAATGATTCTGCCTGACTGATCCATGCCGGCGCGGTGCTGAATGGAGCCGGAAATTCCGCAGGCAATATATAGTTTAGGGCGCACGGTGGTTCCGGTTTGCCCGACCTGATGTTCCTTGGCTATAAAACCGGCATCAACCGCAGCGCGGGAAGCTCCCACTGTTCCGCCCAGGGCATGCGCCAAATCCTGAATAAGTTTAAAATTTTCTTTGGAACCTGCGCCCATGCCTCCGGAAACAATAATATGCGCTGCCTTGAGGTTAACGCTTCTGGTTTTTTTGATAATTTTTATTACTTCAGTCGGGAATTCGGCATCAGTCAGTTTGATTTGCTCGTTTACAACCTCACCCGCATATTTACTTTCAGGAGCGGAAAGCTTCATTACGCCTTCGCGTACTGTGGCCATTTGCGGTTTTTTTTCCGGCGATACTATAGTAGCAATGATATTACCGCCGAAAGCCGGACGTATCTGATAGAGGATATTTTTAAATTCCTGATCTTTCATGGTATGATCGCCGATTTTGAGATCCGTACAGTCTGCAGTGAGCCCGACTTTAAGGCTGGAAGCGACCCTGGGCGCAAGATCGCGGCCGGTGGTAGTAGCTCCGTAAAGCACAATCTGCGGTTCGTATTTTTTTATTACTTCGCACATTATTTTTGTATAAGGAACCGGGGTATAATGATCAAGCCTGCCGTCTTCAATACAGTATATGCGATCGGCCCGGTAAGAAATAAGTTTTTTAGCCTCAGCCTTGATGTTTTTGCCGATCATTACTCCGCACATTGATACTTTTAGCGTATCGGCAAGTTCACGCGCCTTGCACATGAGCTCAATGCTTACTTCCGCAGGTTTGCCTTCATCCTGCTGGATAAAAACCCATACGTTATTTTTTTCGTTCATAATCTGCTCCTTATTCCAGCGTATGATCGGCTGCCAGTTCCTTAACCATCTGCAGAACAGCCTGATCTGTATTTTCCGTCATTTTTATCTGCGATGATTTTAAAACTACGCTTTCAATATGTTTGACTTTGGTAGGCGAACCGGAAAGTCCGCATTGCGCCGGGTCGGCCTTGATGCTTTCTACATTCCATTGCTCAATCTGCAGTAAACGCCCCGGCATTTTTTCCGTATCTATATAGGATTCGTCATAACTGCCCTCCACCGATGACAAAACAGCTTCTTTACAGGCCATCATCAGTTTGGCTGACGGCGGACGCGGTGAAAAATTTTCATCAGTAACAGTCAGCAGAACCGGCAGTTCTGCAGTAACCGTTTCCAGGCCGTTTTCAGTCAAGCGGCAGGCGGTTATTTTATTTTTTTCAATTTTTTCAATTGCCGATACAAAACTAATCTGATTAATGCCCAGTTTTTCAGCGGTTTGCGGACCTACCTGGGCTGTGTGTCCGTCAATAGCCTGGCGTCCGCAGAAAACCAGATCATATTTGCCGATTTTATTTTCAATGGCGCATTTTAAAGCGTAAGATGTAGCTAAGGTATCGGCTCCGGCGAATCTGCGGTCTGAGACCAGGGCAACAGAATCAGCGCCCCGGTAAAGAGAATCTTTTAACACCTGCACAGCAGCCGGAGGCCCCATGGTTATTACATGCACGGTAGAACCGGGATGGTTTTCTTTCAGGGAAAGAGCAGCTTCCAGGGCGTGCATATCTTCGGGATTAAATACGGCAGGAAGCGCCGCACGGTTTACAGTTCCGTCGTCTTTCATGGCATTTCCGGTGATATTCTGGGTATCGGGCACCTGTTTAACGAGTACTACTATTTTTAAATTCATAAAATATCCTCCATGCTCAAATCGGCATATATTTTCAATGGGAATATAGTATTGTATCCTGTATAATAATCAATTCGTATAAATACGGAGAAATCAGGAGCATTGTATAGCACCCTGNNCAGATGTAAAACGCCGGGGCGGCAAATAAACCGTTAATATCCGGATAATTGCAGCCGGCGGAATTCGTCTTCGAAATTATCGGTAAAAATTCCTTTCCCCATACCGGCAAGAATTTCATCGCGGCTCCAGTATCTGCCTTCATCTATTTCTTCAGGACAAACCCGGGGTGTCTCGCCAGAAATAATTTTATAACTGTGTACCAGTTCGCTTTCCAGGGAATTACGGTGAAGATAACTGAATAGAAAAATCAGTTCTGCGGAATTTATGGAAAGTTCCTCGGATAATTCACGGCGCATGGCGCAGATAATCTGTTCGCCGCTGTCAACATGCCCGCCTGCGCCTGTGTCCCATTTACCCGGAAATAAATCTTTCCGCCATGAACGTTTTTGTAAAAACAGTGATCCGCCGGTGCCGAATAGATGACCGTGCACTACCTGATGAAGCAGTTTCGGGTTGCCATGACACTCGCTGCGCAGCGCTTTTCCGGTAATTATTCCCTGTTCATTTACAATATCCAGTATTTCAGATGCATTTTTTTTTTCAGGCATAATATTCCGCAAGGAAACAGTATTATGGATAAAATTTTTTTCTTGTAAAATACCATGTTTTAAGGTATAGTATTATATTATCGGCTGCTGTCAGGTAAAAGAATCCCGCTGTGATTCCGGGACAGATTATAAAACACCCTGGGCCGGGAGCATCAGCGTTTCGCTCTGCCCGACGCAAGACACCGGGGTGTAAAGCGCTGTAAAAAAAACAAGCCGCAGGGCATAAACAGAAAATCGCCGCCTGCAGGCTGATTATATTAATATTTTGCGCGGAGTGCAATATGGCAAAAAAAACAGATACTGCAGAGAAAATCAGGGAACTCGAAGAAGAACTGGCTAAAAAAAACGAAATGATTAACAGTTACGAAAAAATTCTTAAAATGTATGAATCGGTAAGCGAGCTTTCCCGCCAGGAACTGATGAGCGCCAATTCAACAATTGAAGTACAAACATCAATTTCGGAAATGTCGCGCGGGGAACTGATTGATAAAGACAAGATGATTGACGCCCAGCAGCATGCCATTGATTTCAGTACTAATGAGCGCCGCGAAGATAATACTATTATCAATGCCTGGGATCACGTATCCGAATTTTCACGAAAAGAACTTATGCAGGCTGATAAAACCATTAAAGCCCTGGAAACTACCGGGCAGCTTTCCATAAAAGAAAGGCAGCAGCAGGATCAAACCATGAATGCTCTGGAATCAGCCATGGATCTCTCCCGCGACGAAATGATGCGTTACAACGATTTTATATCAGCTTATGAAAAAATTCAAAAACTCTCCGATGTTGAAAAACTGCATATTTTAAAACTGCTTGATAAACGAATTCACTTTGACTATGAAGTGCTTTTAAAAAGAACTTCAAAATAATCAATAAAAGCTCGATAAGGTTAAATTGATCCTTGCCCGGTTTTCAGGTTGCCGGGGAGTTTCCACATCGCAATTAATACCAACCGCAGAGTATTTTTATTTCAAATTCCCGCTTTTCATCTTTTTAAAACCGGAAATTACGGGTGCAAATTTATTTCTATTTAATAGAAATAAATTTGCCCGGTGGGAGAAAAAAAGAGTATGNNAAAAAAATCATACCCGGAAATTACGAAAAAAGTGCATAAATATTTTTTTATGTTATAATTACTAAGGGAATATTTTGAAAAATATTATTTTTTTTATTATTATTTCAGGAGCAATCAGCCTGCCTGCTGCAGCTCATGATTATTACCTGAAAGGGCTTGAATATTACAAAAACGCCGATTACAGCAGGGCTCTGTCTTCATTTGAAGCCGCCATGTTCGAAGATGCCAATAAACTTGATTATGTTTATGCCTATGCCCTTGCCGCTTTTATGCTCAAACGCTATGCCGAGGTCAGGGATATTTGCCAGAATATAATCAACAATCCCGCTTCCGACGAAACCAACAGACAGAGAGCCTCAATCCTGCTGGGAAAAATCAGCGCAAAAGAAACGCCGGTTCCGGAAATTCCCCGGGATGTTCCGGGCGGATTTTTAAAACCGCAGCCGGAAACTTCCGCCGCCTCCGGCCTGGACGGTTTTGATGCCGGCACCATAGAGCGCATGAAAAAAAATCTGGAGGAAAAAGATCAGGAAATACTGCGTCTGCGCGAAGAAATCAGTCTGTTCCGGGATAAAAAAAAGCCGCGTCAGAATACTGCCGGCGAAGCCTGGTACCTGCAGGAAAAGCCCCTGGGTTTTGAAATGCGCGGCTGGTTCGGGTGGATGTTTTTTACCGGCGGTGAAGCCGGGCGGGAAATTCTGACATCAGACGGAATATTAAAAAAAAACAAAGCTGTTTTTTTCAGCGAAGGTACAGGAACAATCTTCGGGCTTGATACCGTGTTTTCCTTTAAAAATAATTTTGGCCTGGAACTCGGCGGAAGCTATCTGCTGGGAGAATCAAAAAAAATATATTATCACCAGCAAATAATTTCAGTGTATAGCGCCGAATATACCATAACTTCCAGGTCCACTCTTATACCGCTTTTCGCCGGGTTTTCCGTTAGTACGAAAAACAGAATTTCACTGCGCGCTTCCCTGGGAGCTCTTTTCCCGGTAAAAGCAGAAACCGCAATTAACGAAAACTATACCTACAATACTTTTAAAGAAACGGTGGAAAGCCGCATGCTGTATAAAAGCTATCCGGGATGGGGAGCATCCCTGGGTATGGTTATTAATCTTTTCCCGCACTTTGCTTTATCGCTGCAAATCAAAGGCATGAGTCTTTTTCTTAAAATCCGGCGTCTGGAAATATTAAAATATATTTCCAACAATATCGATATTACCGATACACTTAAAACCATTGACAAGGTAACAGTCTTTTCCGACTACAGCGAATCAACCGACAACAACGGCTTATCGGCAAATACTAACCCTGACCGGCCCGATTGGGGAGGGCCTGCCTATTATGTGCCCTTTACCAGTCTGGGAATAAATATCGGCCTTTCCCTGCGCCTGTAAAAATATCAAGTGGAAAAAAACGAATTGCCTTTCGTAAAAAAAATTATTGATAAATATGTAAATAAAAAATTTCTTATAATCGGATTTTCCGCCAAAACCGGTTTATCTGCTGCCGGGTTTTTTGATCGTTTCGGAATAAAATATAAAATAAGCGATGTACGCAGTCCGGATGAAATACTTCCTTTGGCCGGAGAATGCAGAAATTGCCTGGAGATATTCTGCGGACCCCAGAATGCAAATCAGCTTGACGGTATTTCCTGCGTGCTGCTTTCACCCGGAGTACCGCGCTCCATATCTCTTGTCCAGGCAGCAGTAAAAAATAATATTCCGGTTTATACAGATGTTGATTTTATTTTTCAGTTTCTTGAAAAAAAGAAAACTTTCTGCATTACCGGTACAGACGGAAAAACCACCGTTACCTCGCTGCTCTCAGCCATTCTCGCATGTACCGGGAAAACCGCTGCAGCCGGAAATATCGGTACGCCGGTTTTTTCCTGCTTTGATAAAATAATTAACAGCGATTATGCCGTATTTGAACTCTCAAGTTTTATGCTTGAAGATTTTCATTTTATCAAGCCGGCTTTTTCCGTTATAACCAATATTGCCGAAGATCATATGGATCGCTACCCGTCCATGGCCGAGTATTCACGGGCTAAATTTAATATGGTCAGAAATTGCCCGGACCGAGCTGTTTTTATTAAGAACCTTGATAATAAAATCACTCATTCTTTTACTCCGGCCTGCCGCTGCGTTACAATCTCACAGCAAAACAAGGCGGACTATTTTTTTTATAACGGCTCTTTTCATATTAAAAACGAAATATTTTCATATAAAGAATGCCTGTTGAAAGGAATTCATAATATCGAAAACATTTTATGCAGCGCAGCCCTGGCTGCAGAAGCCGGAGTTCCGGGTGATATTATCAGCCGGACGGTAAGGGAATTCCCGGGAGTTCCTCACCGCATGCAGTATCTGGGAGATCGGGCCGGGCGCAGCATTTATAACGATTCCAAAGCCACCACCATTCATGCGGTAGAAAAGGCCCTGGCCAGCTTTGAAAAAAATATTATACTTATTCTGGGAGGCAGAAACAAAGGTCTTGATTTTTCACAGCTTCAAAAATATAATGGACGCATTAAACAACTGGTCTGTTACGGAGAATACGGTCTGGAAATCTGCAATATCATGAAACATCCGCAGTCGGTATATATCAGTTCCTTTGACGAAGCCTGCCGCCGGGCCTCTTTACTTTCCCTGCCGGGCGATACTATTCTTCTTTCGCCCGGCTGTACCAGCTGGGATCAATTTCCCAATTATGAAATCAGGGGAGAGCGCTTCGGCGAGCTGATGTACGAAACACTTGCATGAAAAATCCGCCTGATTATCTGCTGGCTGCCGTGATTTTACTTCTGGTATTAATCGGCATATCAACGGTTTATTCCTCATCATATATTTATGCAGAAAAAATCCAGGGAAACAGCTACTATTTTTTTTCACGGCATCTTCTGTCCGCGGTTTTTGGAATTGTCATGCTTGCGGCCGGTTTTCTTACCCGGCCGCAATTTATCATGCGCTGGTATAAAGCGGGTATTGTTTTTTCGTTGATCCTGCTGGCGGTTGTACTTGTTCCCGGTATCGGCCGCAAGGTGGGGGGGGCCAGACGCTGGATATCCTTCGGTTTTATCAAACTGCAGCCTTCCACCATAGCCCAGTTTTGCCTTATTATCTATTTAGCCCGTTCCCTGGCGGAAAAAAAAGACCGGCTGCATTTATTTTCTGCCGGTGTTCTGCCCGGTCTGCTGATCAGCGGATTTTTGGCATTTATAATTTTACTGGAACCTGATGTTTCAACATCTATCATACTTGTTGTAATAAGTCTGCTGATGTTTTTATTAGCCGGAGTTCCCCTGCTGCATATTGCCGTAATCGGGGTCAGTGCAGTGCCGTTTTTGGTATTATTGCTGGAAACCAGGCATTATGTGCTTGACCGTATTCTCGCCCTGAATCCTGCCTCTGATCCCTACGGGCGCGGGTATCACCTGCTGCAGTCCCTGCGCGCCTTCCGTAACGGGGGTATTTTCGGGGTCGGCCCGGGAAATTCCCTGCAAAAATCAGGCAATCTGCCCGAAGCCCATACGGATTTTGTTTTTTCTGTAATCGGCGAGGAAACCGGATTGATCGGCTGTCTGTTTATTATCATTCTCTTTGTATTTTTTTTCCTGCGCAGTCTGCGTATCGCCCGCAGCCAGAACAGCCAGGAAGAATTTTTATTAGCTTGCGGTATTACGTTTATGATTACTATTCAGGCTCTGGTGCATATACTTGTAACCATCGGACTTGCTCCCACTACCGGAGTACCGCTTCCCTTTGTCAGTTACGGCCGTACTGCATTATTAATAAATTTATTCGCAGCCGGAGTGCTGCTTAATTTATCCCGCAATCTACAGGCAAAACAGGTTTTCCATGAATAAAAAACTTCTTCCTCACGACAATAAAACCTTCGGTAAAACCCGGCGCATTCATTTTATCGGCATCGGCGGCATAGGCATGAGCGGCATCGCCCGTATAGTGCATAATCTGGGTTTTGAAGTTTCCGGCAGCGATTTAAAAACATCACCTGTCACCGGTGAACTGAAAAAACAGGGTTGCCGTATCTATATTGGCCACCGGCGCGAAAATATTAAAAATGCCGATGTGATCGTAACATCTTCGG
>DNNS01000542.1 GCA_003497555.1 Spirochaetia bacterium | reverse complement strand
TTTGATATGTCATTTACTATTTTAAATAAATTTATTTTTGTTATTTATATATTCATAGAAAAAATCCGTCCCTGTGTATAAAATTTTAGCGGTTATGACGGTTTCCGAGCAATTTAGTACACAGGGGCGGGTTTTATTACCAGGCAATTAATAATCGCAGAATCACTCCCTCGGAAGACTTTACCGCGGTTTTCTGTAAAAACTTTTTAAGGATCATTGACATATTATGCTTTGCAAGTTAATATTTAAAATCAGATCAGCATGCCGGTAAAACCATATATTTCCATTTGTATACCTGTATATAATAGTGAAAATACCATAGCAGAATTGGTTCGTCAGATAAAAAAAAATCTTGATTCTTCCTGCAGGCTGGAGTTTATCCTGGTAAATGACTGCAGCCGCGACCAAAGCGAAAAAATCTGTACTGAACTTTCCCGCAATTATAAAAATGTTGTGTTTATTTCTCTTCGTAAGAATTTTGGTGAACATAATGCGGTAATGTGCGCACTGAATCATGCCGGCGGCGAGTATGCGGTTATTATAGACGATGATTTCCAGAATCCACCGGAAGAAATAATCAAACTGGTCAGAGAAGCGCAAAAAGGCTGGGATGTTGTTTATTCAAAATATAATATAAAAAAACACAATATACTTCGAAATATCGGAAGCGCTTTTAACGATAAGGTATTCAACTGGCTGATTGGAAAGCCCAGGCATTTATATTTATCAAGTTTCAAGGTAATAAATAAAGAAGTTGTAAACGAAATTATCAAATATAAAGGCCCGTTCCCATATATAGACGGTTTAATTTTCCGTATAACCAGAAATGTTGCCAGTGTTGCGGTAGAACACCATGATCGTAAAGCCGGAGTATCCAATTATACCTTTTCCAAACTTGTATCTTTATGGCTGGCTATGTTTGTCAATTTTTCCATAAAACCGCTGCGTTTGGCGGTTTTTTTCGGCTTTTTTACTGCTTTTTGCGGATTTTTCAGTTCTTTTTTTCTGGTCTTCAGGCAAATTTTTTTTCATATTAATGACATACCGGGCTGGCTTTCATTATATACGGCAACACTGTTGTTTTCCGGTCTCCAGCTTATTTTTTTAGGTCTGTTGGGTGAATACACAGGAAAAATTTATCTTGACCAAAATGGTACTCCGCAATGGGTAATAAAAAAAACTTGTAATTACAAACAGAGGAAAGCAGCTTGAATACAAAAGAATACTGCGGCAGCAATCAGCCGGCCGGATGCTGCAGCAATAAAAAAATAATAATGTTACGCGAAGCTGATCTAAAGCTCGTACAGAAAAAACTTGATTTGGTCTGTCATAAAGGCATTCAGGCTCTGGAACTAAGTGCCGGCAGCGGACAATTTTCCCTGCAGCTGGCGCCGCGCGTTGAACATGTTACCTCTCTAGATGTTTACGAATCGCAAATCCAGCACATCAGACAGCAGGCCGTAAATTCCGGAATTGACAATATTACACTTAGTGCTGAAGACCTAACAATGCATAATGAAAAAGGAAAATACGATCTGGTTGTTTCCCCGGCTGTCCTGCAGATTTATGAATACAGGGAAATATTTTTCAAACAGCTGTCCGGAATGACCAAGCCGCACGCGCATCTAATTTTTGTAGTGCCGTATGCTTCCATACTGCGTTATGGAGGAGACCTGTTATATAATTTTTCTTTCACCTGGAAAAACCGGGCTTTCGGCAAACGTCAAATCAGGCGTCTGCTGGCACAGGCGGATTTTGAAATTTTAGATATGAAAGATACATGCCTTAATACGCTTATAACCAAAGGAATACTGCTCTTTGTACATGCGCAGAAAACGATTTAAAGAGTGGGTTAACAGGCAGGCAGAAAAAAAACTGCATCATGTTTCGTTTTTCAGACTGCCTCTGAAATTCAGAATCGGCCTGGCAATTCTTACGCTTTCCTTTGCGGTTTCATATGGAATTCCTCCGTTTCTGGCCTGGCTTTCGTATCTGAAACAGAATACTTATCTGCTGACCGTCGGCGGGCCGGCAGCCTATGTGGCAGGCTGGTTTCTGGGCATGGCCGGAATAGCCCTGGCAGGCGCTTCTTCCATACAATATCCTGTATACTTTTTTGCTGTTGCGTGTAAAAAATTATTGCCGGGATATTTTAAAAACCTGTGAAAAAAGGTATATATTTTTTTCTGCTGCCGTGGCTGACTGCTGGTTTTATCCTGACTGCAGGTTTTTATTTTGCAACTTTCAAATTTTATTTTTTAGCTGCTGCACTTGCGGTTTTATTTTTTCAGCAGGCGCTTTTATTAGCCGGTATGTTTTTTTCCGGATTTGATATTTTTTTTTCATGCCTGCGCGGACACGATCTGGCAAAAGACGGAAATTATTTTCTGCGTTTTGATGACGGGCCGCATCCGGTATTTACGATTAAAATTCTTGATCTGCTGAAGCGTTATGGTATCAGGGCGGTTTTCTGTGTTAATGGTAATCTTGCTGACAGATATCCGGATATTATAAAAAGAATTTTTAATGAGCACCATCTGTTGGTAAATCATACCTATAGTCACCCCTACCGTCTGGTATTTTTAAGCAGGCGCGCTTTAAAAAACGAAATAGAAAAAACTTCCGCAGTACTGCAGCGGATCACTGGAAAAATCCCCCGGTTTTTTGCTCCACCCATGGGGCATAGAACTCCAAAAATGAAGGAAATTACCGGGCAGCTCGGGATGCAGGTTTTAATGTGGGATATAAACTCCCGCGATACCAGAGAAAAAAATACCGATAAAATACTGAAAAATGTATTGAAAAAAGCCAGGCAGCGCAGTTTGTTGTTATTTCATGACGGAATCCTGCCTTTTACCCGGGCAGATAGAAATAATACAATAACAGCTGTAGAAAAAATAATTAATCATTACAGGGAACAGCAATGGATATAAAAAAAGTATGCGTTATTATTCCGGTTTACAACAACGGGGCAACGGTAAAAACTGTCATTCAATCCGTACGTAAATATATTCCTGTTATATATGCGGTTAATGACGGTTCAACGGACAATACGGCCCAGGCTCTGCAGGAATCGGGTTATCTCAAAACCATAACCTTTACCCGTAACTGCGGTAAAGGCTCTGCCCTGATAGCCGGTTTTACCGAAGCATACAAAGACGGTTTTGAAGCGGCGATTACTATCGATGCCGACGGTCAGCATTTTGCCGATGACATTCCGGTTTTCCTGGAAAATCTGCAGAATAATACCCTGATTACCGGGGTACGTATATTTGAAAAAGGGAAAAATTCGGTTTCGGCAAACGGGCGGGAAATATCCAATTTTTTTTGTACGGTTTATACCCATACCCGGTTTTATGACGCCCAGTCCGGTTTCAGGCTATATCCCCTTGAGCCGATATCCAGAATGCGATTTTCCGCCAGCCGCTATGATTTCGAAATTGAGGTTTTAATCCGCTCTGCCTGGGAGGGCGTAAAAATCAGGCATGTACCGGTCAAAGTACATTATGATCCGCCCGGAAAAAGAATCAGTCATTTTCATCTGCTATATGACAATCTAAGACTGATCAGGCTTAATAGCGGACTTTTTTTTGAAATGTTCATTAAACTGCCGCGGATGTATTTACGGAAAATTTTTTAATTTCCCGGTTGGTAAATAACTGTTTTCAGTACCTGATCGCAATACGGGCAGTTATGGCA
>DNNS01000423.1 GCA_003497555.1 Spirochaetia bacterium | reverse complement strand
GTACCCAAGAAAAAAAATCGCGCTCCAATTAAAATATTATTTCCAGCTGAATTCCACAGTATCAAGAAAAGTACGCGCAATAATCATATGCCCGGCAGCATTGGGATGTACGCGATCCGCACAAAGCGTATGCGAGGTGCCATGCTGCAGATATTCATCAAAAGCATCCTGGGTGTCGGCAAAAAGAGTTTTGTATTTTTCAGAAACGTTTTTAACCGCCTTGCTGTAAGTATCCATCATGGCGCGCATGGGTTCACTGCGGTTTGCTTCAATAAAATAGGGAGTTATTAGTACCAGCCCTTGTACCCTGCGGACGGTATTTTTTACCAGCTGCTCCAGAACTGCAGAATATTTTTCGAGGGAAACCTGTTCGATATATCCGTTATGATCAAAATGCCGCCAGACATCGTTTATGCCGATCATGACGGAAACCCAGTCGGGCTTTAGATCAAGTACATCGGTTTTCCAGCGTCCGGCAAGATCAATAACCCGATTGCCGCTTATGCCGGTATTAAAAAACTTGAGATTATGCTGCGGATAAAAAGCGCTGAGCAGCCCGGCAATAAAATTCACATAACCTGTTCCCAGCCCTCTTTTCATGGTACCGACCGGGCGATCTCTTCCGGCATCGGTGATGGAATCCCCGATAAAAACAATTCTGGAATTTTTTTCTATCAGCATATTACACCTGCTCTGTGGAATTTTTTATTATTTCAGGAATTATTTCAAACAAGTCGCCGGTGAATGCATAATCGGCATAACGCAGAATCGGAGCTTCGGGATCTTTATTGATGGCAATAATGGTTTCGGAATTGTGCATGCCGGCGAGATGTTGCACTGCTCCGGAAATTCCGCAGGCAATATAAAGTTTGGGCTGTACTGTCAGTCCGGTCTGTCCGATTTGATGACTGTATGGGAACCAGCCTTCTTCCACTACGGATCGGGTAACTCCGACCGAACCGCCCAGAGCTTCCGCCAAAGCCGTAATCAGTTTCATATGGTTTTTATTTTTTATTCCCCTGCCTGCGGCAATGATGATTTTGGCATCGTGCAGATTTTCACCGTTCTGCTCAGTAATTCTTTTTTTTAATTGAATGCGGTTTTTTAATATTTCATCGGGAATTTTAATTGCAATAATTTCGGCTGAAGCAGCCGGGTCGGGGATACGTAAAAATTTTTTAAAAACATGAGGCCGGACAGTTGCCATTTGCGGCCTTTTACTGCGGCAAAGAATGGAGGCAAAAATATTCCCCCCGAAAGCCGGACGTTTTTGCAGGAGCAGGCCGTTTTCATCCGTCCCCAGCTCGGTACAATCGGCAGTAAGGCCGGTTTCAAGTTTTACCGCTGCATAGGCAATCATCTCCCGGCCTTTTAATGTTGCGCTTGCAATCAGAGCCGCCGGTTTGTGAAGATTAACAGCATGGCACAGGGCATTACCCGCAGAAAGCGCATCGGCTGAATTGATATTTCCGGCTGTGAGGCAATAAATTATCTGGGCGCCGGCGCCGGCGAGTTCTGCAAGCTGCTTTTGATCATGCCCGAAAACAAGGGCAGCGGTTTTACCGAGTTTTGTACCAAAGGAACGGGCAGCGCCGATAAGTTCGAAAACCGAAGGATGTATTCGTCCGTTTTCTTTTTCTGCATAAATCCAGATGTTTTTATAATCATTTTTAACGGTATTTTTCCTGCGTTCAATAATGATTGCATTAAACGGGCATATTTTTTCACACTCTCCGCAGAGAGTACAATTGTCACCAATCTGCGCTATTTTTTCAGAAATTGTTATGGCCTCAAACAGGCAGACTCTTAGGCATTTTCTGCAGCCTGTACATTTATCGCCGATAACATTAATGCTCATTGCAGTGCAGCCTTGGCTAAATTAACAACAAGTTCATAATTTTTTATATCAGCCGAAGATAATCTTCGGCATTGTTTTTTATGTTCGGCTACAGAAATGGATGCAACAGAAGTAGGGGAACCGGTTAAACCGGAATTGTCAGGCGTAAGCCCGAGATCAGAAGCATTAATGTGTTTAAGAGTACATGATAATGCAAAAAGCATACTGTTAATACCGGCCGGTCTGGGAGTATTACATTCCCGCACTACTGTCATCAGAAATGGAAGTACGGATTCCAGGATTTCCTTACCGCTGTCAGATAGTCTTTCGATTATAATTTTTTTTTGATTGATTTTTATTACGCGGCTTACAAAAGCTGCAAAGGGAATATCAAGATGCGCAGCAATTCCCGGCCCTACCTGGGCGGTATCTCCATCAACCGCCTGTTTCCCGCAGATTATTATATCCGGAGAGATCCTGCGCAGGGCTTCAGCCAACGCTTTAGAGGTAGCAAGCGTGTCTGAACCGGCAAATTCCCTGCCGCTAAGCAGAAAGCCTTCGTCAGCGCCTTTGGATAAAGCTTCACGCAAGATCGATTCTGACTGCTGCGGACCCATGGTAAAGGCGAAGACCCGGCCTTTGGTTGTTTCTTTGATTTTTACCGCTTCTTCCAGGGCGTGCAGATCGTAAGGATTGATAACTCCGCGTACTTTTTCGCGCATTATCCTGCCGGTTTCAGGTTCTATATCAATTTCAAGAGTATCCGGCACCTGCTTCAGACATACTGCAATTTTCAAAAGTAAAACTCCGTCCTGACTAAAATAATTATATTATATTGGAATAATTTAGTCAAAAAAAAATTACTATCTGCAAACATCGATATCTTAAAAACCAAGTTTTGGCAGAAAAATTAGAATTTTTTAAGATCGCCGGGTACATTGCAATAAAAAAAAAAGATTGATAAACTTACTGAAGAGTTGCTTGAAATAAAGCTCTGCAGTAACTAAATTTGGATCTGCTGCCATGTTTAAACGTGTAACATTTTCTAATGATCTATAGTGTCTGATAATCAATATTATTAACGGAAACAGCAAAGAAGGGTTTAAAAATGAAAAAAGTTAAAATACTCGCAACCATAGGACCTGCTTCATCTGATCTGCCTGTCATGATAGAAATGATTAAATGCGGTATGGATGCATGCCGTCTAAATTTTTCCCACGGTACTCATGATCAGCATAAAAAGGTTTACAATAATATTTCAAAAGCAGCGCAAAAATGCAAAAAGCCCATAGCTGTTCTGGCAGATCTGCAGGGTCCTAAAATCAGAATCGGCAGACTAGCAGGTGGAAAACCGGTAATTCTTGAAAAGGGCAGGGATCTTGTTCTGACGGTCGATAATATTATCGGCAGCGGAAACCGCCTGCCTGTCACTTATAAAGAAATAATTCATGACGTTAAAACCGGTGACCGTCTGCTGCTTGATGACGGACTGCTGGAGCTTAAAGTGAAAAAAATAAACGGTCATGATGTACATTGTACGGTTGTAATCGGCGGCGAGCTTGGCGAACACAAGGGAATAAACCTTCCGGGCATAAAAATTACCACACCTTCGCTATCCACAAAAGATAAAGATGATTTGTTGTTTGCACTCGGCCTGGGAGTAGATTACGTGGCGCTTTCTTTTGTACGCAAACCTGAAGACGTCACCGATTTACGGAAATTAATGGCTTCTTACTGTAAAAAAATAGGCCGAAGCGAACCCTGCCGCATTATTGCCAAAATTGAAAAACCTGAAGCAGTAGACTGCATTGACGATATTCTTAAGGTTACCGATGGAATTATGGTAGCCCGCGGTGATCTTGGAGTGGAACTTTCTCCCGAGGCTGTTCCCATTGCCCAGAAGAAAATGATCCGTAAAGCCAACCGTTCCCGCAAACTTGTTATTGTGGCTACGCAAATGCTCGAGAGCATGCGTAAAAATAAAATTCCCACACGCGCTGAAGTTTCCGACGTGGCCAATGCCGTACTGGATAATACCGATGCTGTAATGCTTTCAGCTGAAACCGCTTCAGGCTTGTACCCGCTGGATTCAATTTCCATGATGACAAAAATTATTAATGAGGCGGAAAAATCCCCGTTCATTGAACATCACAAATTTATTACCGATGATCGCGACAATACGCTGGAAACCGCTGCTATTCACGCTGCTTCTCTCGCTGCCAAGGAAATGAAAGCCGGGGTTATTATGGTGTTTACCATGACGGGCAACACTGCCCTGCGTCTTTCCAAAATCAGGCCCGAGATTCCGGTGTTGGCCTTTACTGCCAGTAAAAGCGCTTTCCGCGCCATGAGTCTGTACTGGAATATTACACCGGTAATGACCGGTTATCTCAAATCGGCTGCCGATATGATTGAACATGCGCGTCGGTATGTAATGAAAAAGCGGGTTTATCCGCTCCCGCTCCCGGCGGTATTTATTATCGGAGAACTAGGCCTGACGCATGGCGCCAATACGGTTAAACTGACTGTGCTTAAATAAAAGGTATCCGCTCAGATTGTAAAATTAAATTTTAAAAAAATAACACGAA
>DNNS01000246.1 GCA_003497555.1 Spirochaetia bacterium | reverse complement strand
ACAACTACTTTAACATAGGGGGAAATTATATAGATATAAGAAAAGATTTTAAAACCGGAATTATTTTAGGATAAATTTTGGTTTCTCTTATGCATCATTTATGCTATCCTCGCTCTTTTTGCAAAAACAAGAGATAAAAAATACAATTGAGAATCGCCATTATGCTCATTCAAATGTTTACGGCTCTGCGGATGGTTTCAAGAAAAACAACGAACGCAGCGCCTAAATGCTGCAAAAAATAAAAAGTAAAATAATAAGAAATTATTCGGCTGCAAGACCGAAAAGCACCGTAGTTATTTTTTTTTCGGTTCCGCCTATAAGTTCGACATAGCTTATAATTTTATCAGGATTAGGATTCTGCCATGTCAATACGGGAATATTGATAAGATAGGAGTCGCCCAAAATTCCAAAAATCCCTTTTTCGCAAAAACGTCCGCTGTATGCATCATTCCAGTCATTGATGTTGACCCTGTATTTTAAAGGCAGGGAGCAGCTTGAACCGTCCGTATAGCATATACGGTAGCTGCCTATATCTGCGTTATTATATTTCTTTACAACATCTCCCGGTTTCATTCCTTCAATTGCCTGCTTGTTCATGGTGTGAAGAAAGCTTAAGTATTTCACCATTCCGTTTATAATAATTTTACAGGAGTCTGTTCCATTATCCGCACTGAAATTTCCGTTTTTATTTTTAACAATTACTTTCTGCGGATTTCCTTCCATGGCTACGCCTGCAATAGATCCGTTTTTTTTAAAAAATGATATTTCCGCTCCCCTGTAATTTTTTACAGGGGCTGCAATGGAATTAATGTCGATATTGGGCGGGAAACCTATTATGTTGCCCAGACTGTTTCCTGATAGCGTAAAATCAGGAGCCTGAATTTGTCTGGTATTTTCAGCATAGGAAAGATTATTTTTAGAATAATATGCAGCGTACTTAAAGAATAGTGATGGAGGAAATAAAATATTTTCCAGTGAGTTTTCTTTCGGCGACCAGGCCAGATACGAGCCTGCGGAACATTCTGCTATGTGTTCCGCATAAATTTCATTCGGCAAAGTCTCTCCCCAGAAAGTCAGACATACGCCGTCAGCCTGGTATGCATATACATCCTGAATAATTTCACTGTAATTTGCAGGGTCATACCAGGGACCTCCATAAACCTTGAATCCCTGCTCTTTTCCCAATTTTATAAATGGAAAATTATCTTTTCTCTGAAATTTAGGGCTGTAATCCCACTGCACAAGCACAATATTTTTATCTATTTGCGGCAGAAGATCTTTTCCGGTTATATCAAGATAACGGCCGTATTTCCAAGGATCAAGCATATCAGCCCACATGTACATTATTACGCCTTTCTTTTTAAAATACCCGGCTGTCTTATTTACTGCTTCCCTGTACCAGTCGCTCGATTTCCAGCCTTTTTTTTCAGCAAGGGCGCTTACCATATCATCATGATAAGCTTCATCATTTCCAATATGGCAGCCTGAGGGTTTTAACTCCTCAATTATTTCATCCCAGAGCTCAAAAAGAATTTTAAAAGATTCCGGGTTTGCAGAATCCATGTTCTTGTCGTATACCCTTCCCCAATGGGTTGCTTTTTCAAGATCCGGCCTTACTCCCAGATGCCTGTAAGTTTCTTTACCGGTTCTGTGTCCAGTTTTCGTCCAGCTTGCCATCCATGGTACAGGATCAATGCCTCTTGCCCTGGCGTAGCGGAAAAGTTCTTTATATTCTTCAGTAGGTCTGTTAAGGTTTTCAGCAATAATACCAGGATGACTCTTAAACCGGAATAACGTGCCTTTGTCATATGCGACCAGATTAATAAAAACCTGATTAAGTTTTAGCAAAAACATATAGTCGATAATTTCTTTTTCTTCCGCAAGGCTGCCCCTGCAATTTATGGTCATTGCCCGATTTTTTATCCTGGGAGCGTCATAAATAATGCACCGGGAAAAAGCTTTATCTTCCGAAAATCTTTTTTGTAAAGCAAGCATGATGAGCGAAGCTATACCTCTAAGGCAGCCTGCTTTAGTTCTGCTATTGATAAATATACCTTTTGGATTTATATCAAGGATATAAGCTTCGTCTGAGCTCATAATTTTTGTTTCCATGTCATTGAGACTGCTAAGGTCAAATAACCCGGGATTTGCGTTTAACTCAATACTGATCAAGGTATTACCTGACAATGAGATTTTTTCAGCAAGAATTTTTTTCACTTCAGGATCAATGTTTACGTCTTTTTCTATAATTTTTACCGATCCGGGCAGCGCTATCTTTTCCTTTCCCGATAAAAGCTTCACAGGACTGCCTGGAATTAAATATAACGGCTCATCAAAAACTTTTGTATATCTCAATGTTTTTACTTCCTGCCTGAACTTTGCAAGCGGGGGCATTTCAAGCTTTACGCTTCTGTATTCTTCAGGTGCGGCAAGCCGCTTTGAGGACATGGCAGCCCAGTTTACATATTCCTGTTTCTTGTCATTTCTGGGCCGGTGACGCGACAGGTTGATATAAATTTCCGGATCCTTTGTCGTATCCGTCATGAAGATGGAATTCATATTTATCCTGATCTCTGCCGTCCATTTGTTTTGATAAATTCCGGCTTTTGCTTCCCAGCTACCCTGGCCTTTTACTGAATTATCTAAAGCAGGATACCAGTATTTATTGAGATTAAGCGTGCCGTGCTGAGAAAACCATTTGTGCCCGTTTGGGTTAACAAGCATATGGCTGATATTTTTTCGGTCAGTGGAAATGTGAACTTCAATACAGTCATCAGCATAAATGCCGAGGCTGTCCATTTCTGCCATCATAAGCATGGATGATGGATCGGGCTCCTGCATTTCAAACCCCAAAAAAAGCTCCTGCCCTGACATATAAGCGTATGCTTTGGTATTGAGCGCAGCTTTTTCTTCAGGATAGCCGAGAACCCTGAAATCATCCATGGATAATCCCTGCTTCCATATATCATCATCAGGATTTCCGTCTATAATGACATTTCCCTGTTTTTGTCTTATTATTAAGCTCCCTGCCTGTCTAGTATCAGCTTCTGAGAATTCAGTGTTTTTTAACCATGCTTTTGCATTCACTCCAGCAAACATAAACTGCACCCGGATCTTTATGCAGCCCGGGGCTATGTTTATTGGGCAGATTATTTCTTCCCAGTCTCCTTCTTTTTTCTGTTTTGCATAATTAATTTTACCCCAGTTGTTGTTTTCTTCAAAATAATACGAAGGACTGAAAGTGCCGTGTCCCTCAACTTTGGCATAAAGAGAAAGAATATAACGCGAACCAGGCTTAACAGGAATATCCTGATAAAAACGGAACATGTATTTTTTCCCCGATGAGCGCTTCATGCATAAGATACCGTCATTTATTTCATATACGGCATCTTCCGGGTCGCCAATACTCTTTTCCCATCCGTTGCCGCCTGATTTGAAATCTCCATTTTCGAGAAGATTAGGAGCTGAAAAAAGCAGAGCTGTAGCAAAGATGAGTATAAAGAATAAAAACAAAATTTTGTAAAATGACCTGAAACTGGATATAAAATTTTTGAGATAGATCATTGTATTTTGTCCTGTAATATAAAAAATGCATTATACAACAAGGCGGTACATATTTCAATTACAACCGGTTTATTGGAAATTACCATGCCATAATTCCAGTTGGAATACCAGCCCGCATAACAGAAGATATTAATGCCATTCGCAAGTATAAAAAAGACAAGATTTCGCAAATGTAAAATCATGAAATATTATAATCCGGTAAAGGCGTAAATACAATATAAAAAGGATAAAACATATAATAATTTAGTTCTATAAATGGAAGTATTAAAAATCTGAAAAATCTTTCTGGGCGGCTAAAACCGGCAGCCGGAATTTTTTGTAAATGAATAGGGACTTCTTTTACACACTTACACAT
>DNNS01000547.1 GCA_003497555.1 Spirochaetia bacterium | reverse complement strand
ATTTAAAACAGCCTACACCATGGCAAGAGGTATGTCGTCTAATTTTAATAGAATTTATAATCAGCATGACCGCGAAATATTCGCTTGACAAATCCCTATTTGTGTATTATAATATACACGACTATGTTGATTAATTTAGTTGAGTATCTGCATGTTTGAATTAACTGCCAAAAGCACTTATGGTATAGCAGCCATGATGGAACTTGCTGAAAGGCATAATAAAGAATACACACAAATTAAAGATATTGCCGAAGCTCAAAAAATCCCCAGGCATTATCTGGAACAATTGCTGATTATTTTAAAGAAAAACGGTTTTATCAGAAGCTTGCGCGGCAAGGAAGGCGGCTATGCGCTGGCCAGGCATCCGGGCAGTATTACCCTGCTTGAAATTCTTGAATGCCTTGAAGGCAGTCTTGCCATAATAAAAGAAAAAAACAGCAGTATTGTTTTTTTCTGGAAAGAAATTGAAATTCTGCTGAAAAATGCCCTTGAAATTACGCTTGAAGAATTAACCATGAAAAAGACCGGCGCCAAACAGATGATTTACAGTATCTGACTGATGGAGTAATTATGAAAATTGCAAAAAATATAACGGAATTAATCGGCAGTACGCCTCTGGTTAAACTTAATTCTATTGCAGAAAACAGCAATGCGGTAATCGCGGCAAAAATTGAATCATTTAATCCGGGTGCATCCATAAAAGACCGGATTGCTCTGGCCATGATAAACGAAGCTGAAAAAAACGGCAAGATTAATTCCGATTCAACCATAATCGAGCCTACCAGCGGCAACACCGGCATCGGCCTGGCTCTGGTTTGCGCTGTAAAAAAACTAAAACTTATTCTTACCATGCCTGAAGCCATGAGCATAGAAAGACGAAAGCTTCTTGCTGCTTATGGCGCAGCTATTAAACTTACTCCTGCGCACCTGGGAATGAAAGGCGCTATAGATGAGGCGGTCAAACTGCAAAAAAATATTGCAGGTTCCATAATCCTGCAGCAATTTGAAAATCCGGCTAATCCGGAAATACACAGAAAAACTACTGCCCTGGAAATATGGAACGATACCGATGGAAAAATCGATATTTTTGTTGCAGGGGTAGGAACCGGCGGAACCATTACCGGAGTCGGCGAAGAACTGAAGAAAAGAAAACCTTCTGTTGAAATTGTGGCTGTAGAACCTGAAGATTCGGCTGTACTTTCCGGCGGAATGTGCGGTCCTCACATGATCCAGGGAATAGGCGCAGGATTTATTCCCGCAGTATTGAATAAAAAAATTATTAATGAGATTATTAAAGTCAGCAATAATGAAGCCCTGAAAACCAGCAGAAAAATTATTAAAGAAGAAGGAATCCTGTGCGGAATTTCTTCCGGAGCTGCGGTATATGCGGCTTTGCAGATAGCCAAAAGATCTCAAAACAAAGGCAAGCTGATTGTTGTTGTTATTGCCGATACAGGCGAAAGGTATTTAACTACTGCGCTTTTTGAATAGCGCTTTTTTTTATTTTAATGTTGACTATTTTAATTGAAATAATCAATAATGGAGTTGATTTATGAAAATTGTTATAAACGGAAAAGAAACACTAATTGAAAAAGAACAGCTTTCAATGCGCGATTTACTTGTACTTCAGAATGTAAAAATGCCTGAAGCGGTGTCGGTAGAATTAAACGGGGAATTCCTCAACCGCAGCGAGTTTGCATCCAAAACAGTGAAGGACAACGATGTAATCGAGTTTCTTTATTTTATGGGCGGAGGAAAATAATCTCATGAAGGGTTTTAACACTATTGCCATTCATGCCGGCCAGAGTACCGATCCGGCCATGCCCACTATGGCGCCTGTATATCAGAGCGCTGCTTTTACCTGGGAAAATCCGGAGGCCATGGAAGATGTTTTTTCCGGCAGGTCTTACGGTCATCTGTATTCCAGAATTTCCAATCCCACAGTAACACTGCTGGAACAGAAAATTTCAAGCCTGGAAAATGGAATCGGCGCAATTGCCGTTTCCTCCGGTATGTCGGCCATTGCTGTAGTTATGTTCACCCTGACCGAGGCGGGAGATGAAATTATTTCCAGTAATGCCCTGTTCGGGGGAACCAGAACGCTTTTCCAGAATGTTTTTAAAAAATATAATGTTAAAATTCATTATTATGACAATGATCATCCGGAAGAAATTGAAAAAATGATCAATGAAAAAACCAGACTTATTTTCACCGAAACCATAGGCAATCCGCGCCTTGATATTCCGGATTTTGAAAAACTTGCGCAGATTGCACGTAAAAAAAACATTCCCCTGATTGCAGACAGTACTATCTCCACTCCGTTTTTATTCCAGGCCAAAAAACACCATGTGGATATTGTGCTGCATTCTTCCACCAAGTATATATCGGGAAGCGGCAGCACTATCGGGGGCGTGATTGTTGATACCGGAAATTTCAACTGGCAGAATTTTCATTTTCAGAAAACCGCAGCCAAGGTTCATCCCGATTTTTTATTTTTGGCTTCTGCCCGTAAAAATATTTTTCAGAATATCGGCTGCGCGCTTTCTCCTTTTAATGCCTGGCTGAATATTTTAGGCCTTGACACCCTGGCGCTGCGCATGGAAAAACACTGTAAAAATGCGGAAATATTAGCGCAGGCGCTAACTGATTTTTCACCGGTTAAAGAAGTTAATTTTCCGGGTAATAAAAATAATAAATACCGCGAAGCCGGTATAAAATATTTCAACAACCGCTTCGGTGGGCTTTTGACCATAAAACTCAGCGGCAAAAAAGAATGTTTTAATATGATCAGAAAACTCAAAATGGTAAAAAACGCCGCCAACATCGGAGACTCCAGAACCCTGATCATTCATCCGGCATCAACTATTTACTACGGATTCCCGGAAGACGAAAAACTGCGCTGCGGAGTAAGCGATGATTTATTACGTATTTCCGCAGGACTGGAAGACGCCGAAGATATTATTAATGATATTAAACAGGCCATTTTCGGAGGTTAATATATGAACTTGAGCGAAGAGCAAATAGAAAGATACTCGCGTCATATTATATTAAAAGACGCAGGAGGCGCAGGCCAGCAGAAAATTCTTGAAAGCCGGGTACTGATCATCGGGGCCGGAGGACTCGGCGCACCGGCAGCTCTTTACCTGGCTGCAGCCGGTGTCGGTACACTCGGTCTTGTTGATTATGACAAGGTTGAACTTTCCAATCTGCAAAGGCAGATTATACATTTTACTCCTGATATAAACAGGGAAAAAACAATTTCCGCCAGGGAAAAAATCAATCAGCTTAATCCGGATGTTAATGTTGTCTGTCATAATCTCAGGCTTTCCGCCCAAAACGCCGCCTCCGTTATCAGGAATTATGATTTTATCATTGACGGAACGGATAATTTTCCGGCCAAATTTCTGATTAATGACGTTTGTGTGCTTGAAAAAAAACCTTTTTCACACGGAGGTATACTGCGCTTTGAAGGACAAACCATGACCTATACTCCGCAAAACGCCTGTTACCGCTGCATATTTAATGAACCGCCGCCCAAAGGCTCGGTTGCCTCCTGCAGTGAAGCCGGGGTGCTGGGCGCTATTGCCGGCATGCTCGGCACCATTCAGGCTGCCGAAGCCCTGAAATTTATCTTAGGCGCGGGAAAACTGCTTGAAAACAGGCTGCTGGTTTTCAATGCGCTTGATATGAATTTTCGCACGGTAAATTTCAAAAAAAATCCCGATTGCCCGGTCTGCTCGGAAAATGCAACGATCAGGGAACCGGTTGATTATGAACAGCCTGCCTGTGAAATTAAAAATTGTAAATGCTGATAAAAAACGGAATTGGAATGAAAATATATACCATTCAATAAATTTCGGGAGAAGAAATGATGGAAAAAAAGAAAAAACTTTCAATAATCAGTTTCAGCGGAGATTTCGATAAGGCCATAGCGGTATTTACCCTGGCTTCCGGCGCTGCAGCAGTGAATTATGAAGTAAATATTTTTTTTACTTTCTGGGGATTAAACCTGGTAAAAATCAGACAAAACCGGGCTTTTCTCGGCAAAGGTATTTTGGCGCGGATTTTCGGATTCCTCATGGGCGGCAGGAAAAACCTTCCTCTTAGCAGATTTAATTTTGCAGGATTAAGCCCTCTGCTTATGACCTTCATGACGAAAAAGCGCAATGTAGCTACCCTGCCCGAGC
This sequence comes from Spirochaetia bacterium, assembly GCA_003497555.1. Lineage (GTDB taxonomy): Bacteria > Spirochaetota > UBA12135 > UBA12135 > UBA12135 > UBA12135. The sequence continues at coordinate 281 of DNNS01000547.1, read as the reverse complement.
TTATTGATTCTGCTCTGGCCCTGGGAGTAAAATTATACGCCTGTGATATGTCGATGAATATTCTTGGTCTGAATAAAAAGGATTTTATACCTGAGGTGCGGGAAGTAATCGGTGTGGCAAAATTTCTGGAATATTCACAAGGCGGAGAAACAATATTTATTTAAAAGGAGTTGTTATACCCTGTCACTTAAAAGCGGAGGGGTGCAAAGCTTCTTTCCAGGGAGTCGTCATGCTGGAAGGGCAGCATCCATAACCATGAAAATAACGCGCACTGTAGTAAG
>DNNS01000081.1 GCA_003497555.1 Spirochaetia bacterium | reverse complement strand
TTTTATCCGCAAGCGGATAACTGCGTGCGGATATCCCTGTTTTGCCTCTTCGGCCATGGGAAAATTCAGGGGGCCGGGGCGCAAGGATGATCCCTGTCCATACGCCAATCTTATAATATTACGAATGCTGGCGCAGATACCTGAATACCATGATTTGCCTGAGACTAATACAGCAATTGAAATGCTGCTGCGTCATTGGGAACTTCGAAAACAGAAAAAATATTTTTTATTCGGTATTGGTACTGATTTCAGCAAGCTCAAGGCTCCTTTAATATGGTATGATCTGCTGCATTATCTGGATACCTTAAGCCGTTTCCCAGGGGCTATCAGGGATCCGCGTTTTCTGGAAGCAGCTGCTGTTCTGCAAAACCAGGCGGATCAGCAAGGCCGCTATGTATCCGGATCCATCTGGACAAAATGGAAAGGGTGGGAATTCTGCCAAAAAAAAGAACCTTCGCGCTGGATTACTTTTCTGGCCTGGCGGATACTAAGCAGGTTAAAATAAATTTTTTTTATACTCTGCATACCCCGGATTCCAGACAGTTTTACACTTTCCATTACTGCCAAGATGATAGATGCGCGGAAGATTCACTCCGTTAAACATTGTAAATTTTACCATTGTATAATAGGCCATATCATTTAAAATCAGTTTTTGTCCGCAGTACAAAGGCTCAGGAAACGAATACTCTCCGATTATATCTCCGGCTGCGCAGCTTATACCGCCCAGAAGATAATTGTATTTGAATTTTCCAGGACGGCCGGCTCCGATGATTTCAGGAATATACGGAATTTTTTCATGGCGGGTAAGCAGAACATCAAGTATATGCGCTTCCACGGAAGTATCGGTAACGGCAATCCGGCGGCGGCCGTTTTTAATTATATCAAGAACACTTATCGCCATGACAGCAGTATTCATAACCACAGCTTCACCCGGTTCCAGGTATACTTCTCTGATTCCGGGATATTTTTTTTTAAAAGCTTTAATCAGACCTGACAGGGTTTTCCGATCGTAATTATCAGATGTAATATGATGTCCGCCCCCGAAATTTATCCAGCTGATATTCTGAATAATATGTGAGAATTTTTTTTCAAAAGCGTTCAGCACTTTAATGAGCGGATCAACCCCCTGCTCGCAAAGAGCGTGAAAATGCAGGCCGCTGATGCCTGTTAAATTGCCGATTAAATTACCGGCCGTTATACCAAGGCGCGAAGCCGGGCAGCAGGGGTCGTAAATCCCGAATTTTTCTCCGGCAACGGATGTTTCCGGATTTAGGCGCAGACCGATTTTTATTTTTTTTTTCAGGGCTGCCGGTCTGAATCTTTGAAGCTGGGAAACGGAATTAAAAACAATATGCGTTGCGTACTTTAAAATCTGCGTAAAATCTTCATCAGAAAAAGCCGGAGCATGAACATGAACTTCCCTGCCGAATTCTTCATGGCCCAGTCTTGCTTCGTTCAGTCCGGAAGCGCAGACTCCATACAGGTGTTTTTTTATTTCTTTATACAGCGGATAATATGAAAAAGCTTTTTGCGCAAGCAGTATACGGCAGCCCGCATCTTTCTGTACAGCGGCAAGAATCTCCAGATTACGCTTTAATGCCTGCTCTGAGATTATAAAACAGGGTGTTTTCAGGTTTCGTAAACCTGTCTTGGAAAATCCGTCAATGTCCATGGTAATCCGTATTTTTCAAGTTTTTCCATCATAGGGTCGGGGTCAAGCTGCTCTACATTAAATACGCCTTTGCCCTGCCATTGGCCGGTAAGCATGAGCATGGCTCCGATCATGGCCGGAACACCGGTTGTATAGGAAATCGCCTGGGCCCTGATTTCACGAAAACACTCCGCATGATCACAGATATTATAAATATATATTTTTTTATGCTGCCCGTTTTTTATTCCTTCAATTACACAGCCGATATTGGTTTTTCCTGAATAATTTTCAGCAAGCGCTGCCGGTTCAGGCAGGACCGACTTGAGAAATTTAAGGGGAATTATTTTTTTGCCTTCGTAATCCACTTCGTCTATCCTGGTCATGCCCACATTTTTTAATACCCTGAGATGGTTTAGGTAATTTTCGGAAAATGTCATCCAGAAACGTATGCGCTCAAGACCCCTGATGTTTTTAACCAGAGATTCCTCTTCTTCATGATAAAGCAGATAGCTTTCACGAATGCCGATCTGGGGGTAAGCAAAGGGAAAATGTACAGCCCCGGTTTCAATGATGGCCGGTGTTTCCATCCATTTTCCTCCCTGCCAGTGTTTGACTGTCTGGATTACTTCCCGGATATTTATTTCCGGGTTAAAATTGGTGGCAAAAGCCTTGCCGTGATTTCCTCCGTTACAGTCGAGAATATCGATATTTCTGATGGAATCGAAATGATGTTTTTGTGCGTAGGCGCAGAAAATATTGCTTACTCCCGGATCAAAACCGCAGCCCAGTACGGCCATAATGCCTTTTTTTAAAAATTTTTCATGATAGGCCCATTGATGGCTGTATTCAAAATGCGCTTGTTCCGGCGGCTCATAATTGGCAGTATCAAGATAGGGCACGCCGGTCTCAAGACAGGCGTCCATGATATGAAGATCCTGATACGGAAGCGCGAGATTCACCAGTAAGTCGGGTTTAAATTTTTTAATCAGCGATACAAGCCGGGGAACATTGTCGGCATCTACGGCAGCAGTCTGTATATTTACTTTTTCAATTTCTGCCACCTGTTTTTTAACCGCTTCGCATTTGGCGGGAGTCCTGCTGGCAAGCATGATTTCGCTGAAAATTTCCGGAGCTTGGGCGCATTTATGAGCAGCTACAGCGCCGACACCTCCGGCGCCGATTATTAAAATTTTTGCCATGACAATAACTCCATCAGAGATTTTTACTGTAAAATTTATAACTTAATAAATTGTATATGAGTTTGGCAACGGCAAAATCAGGCGCCTTGTTTTGTGACGGGCAGAGCTCAACCGCATCAAAACCGACAATATCTTTTTTACAGGCTACAGCCTGCAGAAGTTCATCAACCTGCAGCCAGGTAAGTCCGCCGGGCTCGGGCGTTCCGGTAGACGGCATGAAGGAAGAATCAAAAACATCAACATCAATGGTTATATAAACGCGCCGGTTAAGACGTTTTATGATTTTTTTAATCCAGTTTCGGCTTTTATGGATGCGGTTGCTTAAAAAAAGGTTTTTAGGAAGGATATTTCTGCGCTCGTTTTCTTCCATGCTGCGTATACCAGCGGAAATAATGCTGCTGGTATATGTACGGGCCCTGGCCATTACCGATGCATGGCTGTATTTACTGCCTTCGTATTCATCGCGCGTATCGGCATGAGCATCAAGATGCAGAATACTGCAGTCGGGATATTTTCCGAACAGGGCCGGAAATATCCCGTTAGTAACGGAATGATCTCCGCCTAAAATAACCGGGAATTTTTTATCAGCAAGATACTGCGAAATTTTTTTTTGAACTTTCTCGATCATATCTTCGGGTGCAGCGGATATAACCGGTTCATCGGTAAAAATGCCTTTTTTATAAACTTCGGAATCTGTTTCAATATTATAAAATTCAAGCTGGGACGAGGCATCGATTATGGCGCCGGGACCCTTGTCTGCTCCCTTGTTCCAGGAACTCATCACATCAAAGGGAACCGGCAGAATTATTATCCTGGCTTCATGATACGTAAAAGGTTCGCGGCAGGATTTTCCGGTGTCGAAATTACCTCCGAAAGTATTGATACTGCCGTGCATAAAAAAATTAATTATCTATGATCATGACTGCTGCTGCAATTACGCTGGTCCAGAGTCCGTCTTTGTTGCCTTCAGCCGATTGACATATATTGGAGGTTTTAAAAATATGTCCTGAAGCCTTGTAAATTTGCTCGCGTTCTTCCCAGGCAGTGTTGGGATCAAATTCAATACCAAGAGTGGTTGCCAGCATGGTTGCTGCCAGGTCTTCGGCATATTCCCCGGCTTTTTCCGCTTTTTCGCCGAAAGCATGATGTTCGGAAAGATAGCCGTATTGTTCTTCATCGCGGGGTATGGCAAGGCCAATCGCTGCAGACATAAGCCGGTTGGGTTCGTTGGATTCGTTTCTGGCCATAACACAATAGGTAATCTGTCCGGGCTGCAGAAGCTTCAAGCCTTCATCTTTACTGATCATCTTGCACTTGGGAGGAAAAATACTCGAAACATAAACCAGATTACAGCGCTGAATTCCTGCATCGCGCAGAGCCAGCTCAAAAGCTGCAAGTTTGTCTTTATGAACGCCGTTTCCCTTGACGTAAAAGATTTTTGAAGGCACAAAGTTGGGCATCTTAAAACTCCACAATTAAATTTTGGTTATTTTAGCATAAAATAAATAATATTTCACAAAAATCACAGAGCAGGGGAAATGAAATATTTTTAAGATTATTTATTTTGTCCTCCCCCGCGGAAAATATCTTGCCGTAATAGAATTTATTTTAATTCTAAATTGATTAAATATTAAAAACTTCTATATATGGAAGTATACTTTTATATCGGAGATGTGATTTTTCTTGCCTTTTACGATTGTGTGGAATATAATATTATTGATTACAACAAAATGTTTTTTATTCGGATTTACGCTTTTAAAACGATATGCACAAGAGAGGAGTTATGTTTATCAGATCATTAAGTATTTTGCACGCGATAATCTTTTTTATTATAAATACAATTGCAAATGCGGAATCCTTGCGAGAAACTATAGTCTTTAACGCAGATATTCATTCGGCAGCAGATATTGTTTGTCGTACCATGCCGGGACCCCATGCCGGGGATTATATTCCAATAGCAGAACCGGTTATTGTCAGTAATGAAAAAATGATAAAATTTTTGTTTTCAGGAAGTACCGGAGGTGCGCAGGCAAATTTTTTTATAGAACGTTTTGTTCAAAAAAACGTACTTGATAAAAATTATACGGGTATAGGTTTTGAATTTTTTTACGAAAAA
>DNNS01000731.1 GCA_003497555.1 Spirochaetia bacterium | reverse complement strand
GCTGGAAATATGCGAAATAACCGGAACTCCTGCCAAGCCGATTTGGATGGATATAAAAAAACGACTGCCCCCTTTTACCGTGATTAATGCCAAGGACAGCAGTGGAAATGACGAACAAAGAATTGCAATCTGGGAGGGACAGGATTTGGATGTCTGTCACAGACATCATTCGCACTTAGCGGGAATATATCCCTTTGCCACACTAAAATTATCTTCACCCCGGCAAACGGAAATCATTGATAACAGCATAGATCACTGGATTGGCAAAGGTATGGGACAATGGAGCGAATGGTGCATCCCTTGGGCAGCAATAATTTACAGCCGCCTTGGTTTCAGCGAAGCGCCCGTGATTCTACTTGATATTTGGAAAAAAGTTTTTATTAATGAAGGGCTGGCAACCGTATACCTGCCCCGTTCGCGCGGTATTATTGCTCATCGACGGCACGATCTGAAAAAGCCCAAAGAAACAAGCGAGATCATGCAGCTTGATGGAACCATGGGAGCGGCAACAGCTCTGCTGGAAATGCTTGTGCACCAGCGCGGCGNNGTTTATTTATTTCAGGGAATTCCTGAAGCATGGAGTAATGTATCGTTTGCCAATGTTTTTCTGCCCGGCGGTTTTACCATAAGTGCAAAACGAGGTGAGTATGTGCATATAACCAGCAGTAAAGGCGGAATTTTAAAGTTATGCATTAATCAGCAGATTGAAATTTTATCTTTCAGTCCGCAGGAAACGAAAGATATTGATATATAATAAGCCCTGTGTTATAAAGCATCCGGCACTAATATATCGGTATTGATAATTATACATTTCATATTTTATTTATTTGCCGAAAGCTGAGTATTTATTCTTATAAATCAAAGGCCGGAGTTGCCAGGTGCCGCCAGGTACATATCGGTTTATAGTATTCTTCATTTTTTTGATACCAGGCTGGAAAATTTACAGCCTGCTGCTCCAGTTCCGGTATAACATCAATTTTGTTATCACGAACCTCACCCAGTCTGGCAATTAATTCTTCATGCCGCAGACATTGGCTGCCGATCCTGATTTGTATTACTTCAAAACCGAAAGTTTTTGCCCGTTCATACCAGAAAACGCGGTAAGAGGCCAGAAGGTTTTTCATAGCCTCAAGAGCAATTTCGGTAAATCTGATTACATCATTTATTTTAATATTTTGAAACTTGCTGAAGTATCCGTTATATAATTTTATCTGCGCTTCCATTTTAGCAGACAAAGCAGCGCTGACCTTAGTTAAATGTCTTATATCACCGGCACAACCGGGGGGACAATCTGACAGTTTTTTACTTAAACGTGAAAACCCGGCTTGCAGTTCCAGCAGAGTCTGCGGATTTTTTTTCCACCAATACTTCCAGCAGATGCCCAGCAGCGGATCATCCCAGAGAAAATCAGAAGCGTTGGTTTCAAACTTGAGGGCAGTATTTATCATTTCTGAAACTGCGATATGCAGTTTATAATCTGCCAGGCAAACTGCAGAAAATCGCAAGGTTGTATTATTCTCATCCGGATCTTTCCCGCCGGCATAAATCAAGTCCCCGGCCCAGGTCAACCCTGCCAGGGCAGAATCACGATCTCCATAAGCTCCGTCATCTTCCCATAAGGCAAAAAATATTTCCGTAATTTTTTCCTGTATACATGCTCTTACACATGGAGTACAGGTAATTCTTGACAGCTCGTGTCTATACCAAAAACTTTTGGTAACCCAGATTGAAGAAGCCATAATTGGATCACCGCCTATTTTTCTGTGATGATTAATCCAGTCTGTGTAAAACTGTTCATCGGTATGATAGTAGTCCCAGTAAATTAGATCTACATTATCAGGTTTGCCGGCGCGTGCTGATTCCGGAATCCGCATCTCCGGATCATAATAATTTTTATTTTTAGATCCCTGCCTTAAAAACATATCTGACCAGATCATGGGTCTAATTCCGCGTACGCGGCACATAGCGGCAACTTTTTTTATATGCTCCAGATAAAGCAACGCTGGATCCTGATAACCATTCTGGTTCATATATTGCCCGCGTCCCAAATCAAAAGCCTCATCCATACCTATATGAAGACGACGATCCTTCAGGGCAGCCGAAAAAAAATCCAGCATTTTGCCGATTAACTGATATGATTTTTCATTTTGGGTCATGAGTACTGATGCGGTATCACGTATTTCGCTGTAAGCCGGCCAACGCAGGGCAGGCTCGAGATGCGCCAGAGTTTGAATACATCCGGTTATTCTTATACCAAGTTTGGATGCGTAGTTATCGATTTCCCGCAGTTCCTCCAGTGTATACCTGCCGCGTAAATAACCGAAAAATTCTTCGCCCTTAATTTCATAAATATCTTTGGTATAAAACATAACCCAGTTATAACCCAGCAAGGCCAGCCGGCGCAGCCAGAGTTTGGCTCTGGTAACAGTCATAACCGAATTGCGGCTGCAATCCAGCATAACCCCGATGGCGGTCATGGGGCTGCATTCTTCAACCGGCATGTTTTCGGCCAGACNNATCGCTTAGCTCGTGATAGGTTATCTCAAAGCAGGCTTTTTTCTTTTTGACCAGCAGGCCCGGCTTATCGTTCTTGATAAAACACAGTTCCATCCCGGATCCGGAAGAATATATCGGATAATCATCCCGCATTAAATTCAAAAAATTATTAATAGATTCTGGATTTTTTTCAGGTAACCATAAATATTTTTTCATGTGATTATTGTTTTTTACTGCTTGAAAGTAAAAAATTTTCTCCTTTTGTTATTTTGTATAAATCTTTCTGAACTGGTTGTTTCTATTGTCAGACACTATTTTTCATAATAAAATCGACAATGATCGACGGCTCCTCTATCCCATTTTTTTCCAGAAACCGATGCCGAGAGGAGAACCGTATATATTAACAATATCAAGAT
>DNNS01000519.1 GCA_003497555.1 Spirochaetia bacterium | reverse complement strand
GAAGTATAAAGCATTTTAAACGGTTCCTGCTGGGTTATTTTTAAATAAAGATAATCCCTCATTATATTTCCCGAAAAACTATTATTAAATTCTGCTGCAGCCTGATTTAAAATTGTTCCCGGCTGCCGGGCGGCAAGGGAAAGAAATCGGCTATAATGATTAAATTCATCTTCGCTGAAACCGCTTTCGTTATGGTAGTATTCGGCAATAACTGTCATGTTCCAGGGGCTGAGAAATCTTACTCCTCCCAGACCGGAAAAGCCGTTAACTGTTTTTTCTTCGGGAAGAAAGTTATTTATAATAATTTTTTTCTGTTTCCGGAAATAATTTGCTTCTCCGTGCAGTTCCAGGCTGGGCAGCAGATTAAGAGAAAAATCAATACCGGCCTTAAGCGGCCCGGAAGTACTGTAATATCCGTATAAGTCAATATCAGTATCAAAGAGCAGAAGATAAAATCTGGCAGCAGCATCGGTATGCTCAAGATAGGCATATTTTTTTTTGGCAAGTTTAACGGACGGAAGAATTACCGCATCAAAGGTGATGGTATCAAGAGCACGGGCAAAACTTTTGGTAAATTGCAGGCCGATACATAATTTGCCTTCATGNNCCAATTAAACATTTTTTTACCGGTATACAGAAAAATATTATCTGTTATATCAAAAGATCCGTATAGTTCAAAAATTGCAAAATCCGGAATATTTTTATAGAAATATTCAGTAAAGGTTTTAAGATAAACTGCTGTGTATTTACCGTTGTATTCTCCGTTCAGGTACAGGTTAAGTCCGAAAGAAGAAAGCACATCTTTATTACCGGTACCGCTGTATTGCAGGGCATAGAGCGGAGATTTTTTCTGCATATGGAGCAGGGAATACACCGATTCAAGCGAACCGGTTATTTCCAGGCCGGGAGATGCAGTATTATCAGCAGGCAGATCGAATGAACTTTCTTCGGCGCAGAGTAAAAACAGTGAAGCTGTAATAAAAAAAAATAACCGCATTATCTGCGCAGGCTTTCCAGTTTGGGCATATAAGTAATTGAAAATACTTCTTCGCCGAAAGTGCGGAGTTTTATTCCGGAATAAATCATGACCGATTTATACCCCTGATAAAGAGGGCTGGTAGTTTCAATAACCGCAGGCCTTATAATTCCCGAACCGAAATCTTTCACTTCTTTAAACTCCAGTGTTTTGATCAGCATGCCGCTGGCTGCAAAGCATTCGATTCTGGTAATTATATCGTTTTTTTTCAGAGCGCGCATTATTAATTTGTCATAGGCAACAGTTTTATTTTTGGCTTTTAAAATCAGTGTATATTCGTTTTCATCAGAAGTTCCCATTGCCGGATCGTATTCAGCAGCATAATCAACCTGCATAATATCGGCATTATTGAACACTCCGCCGGTAATTGACTGCAGGCTGGTGATGCGCACCGGTTTGCCCACATTGGGAATATACAGCCACATATTATCTCCGGAGCGGAGCGTGGTGCGCCCTTTTTCGCTGGCCGGAGCCAGATAAAGCATGGCCATTTTGTCCCGCCCTTTTTTAACGGAATAAAAAATAAATTCTTTTTTTCTGCCGCCCGGCTCTTCATTAATCAGTTTGCGGTATGATTCATAGCTTTCAGGAGAAAGGCGCGCGTCAATACGGCCCAGCAGTTCAACTGCGCTCTGGGCATATAAAGCAGCAGATAAAAAAAACAGAATAAAAATTTTAATCATAATTAACTCCTGTTACCCTTGTCTTAATGTTTCTACTATTTCTACCCGGGACGCTTTAAGAGCCGGCTGTATACTGGCTAAAGCAGCCACAACAGTTACCAGAAAAAAGGTCAGGGCAATTTCTCCCGGTAAAATTTGCGGAGCAAGCGCCAGGTTCATGCTGCCAAAGGTAAATCTGACTTTGATTATCGAAAGCACGCCTAAAAAAACTGAGCCTCCGGCCAGGCCGGCACCGGCGCTGACTGCTCCGATAATCAGCCCTTCGGAAAGAAAAAGCGACAGAATAGCGAAGGGGCTCGCGCCCATGGCGNNGAGCCTCCGGCCAAACCGGCTCCTGCGCTTATGGCTCCGATGATTAATCCTTCAGAAAGAAACAGCGACAGAATAGTAAACGGGCTTGCGCCCATGGCGGCAATAGTTCCGATTTCACCCATACGTTCATAAACCGACATGATCATCACGTTAAGAACACTGATTAACACAATAGACACCAGCATGATGCGTACCACAATTATCAGCAACGCAACAATACGAGCTATACTGGAAAAGGGCGATAAATCCCGCCAGGTATGAAGTTCCATTATTCGTTTACCCTGTTTGGACATTCCCATTTGCGATAACTTTGCATCGAGAGATTTATAGGCTTTATCAAGATGATCAAAATTTTCTAGTTTCAGGGCGATTTCAGTAATTTCATGGTCTTCGATGCGTAAAAGCGACATGGCATCATCAAGATGCATATATCCATCTTTTCCGGCAGGACCAAGAATATTTTCGCTGATCCCGGAAACTATAAGGGTTAAGCCGTTTACCGAACCGTCTTTGTTGTTGGCAATAAGCACTACACTGTCGTTCATTTTTATATTCATGCCTGCTGCCACGTTTTGGGGAATAACAATGTTACCAGGTGTTACAAAATTTTCCGGATTACTGTTTCCCTGCTTGATCCGTTTCGGCAGGTCCGGGCATACGGCGCTTTCCATTTGCGGCAGAACTGCTGTAATACGCATGCCGGTAGTCTGCACATAGCTTGAAAGCATGGCGGAAAACCGTATGCGCCTGGAATGCGCCTTGACAAATTTATTTTCAGCGATAATTTCTTCAATTTTACCGATTTGTTTTTCATTTATGACTTTATCAAGCGGCAGATTGTCTATGGAGCCGACATAACCCTGGCGGTGAATCTGCAGATCGCCAAGGTTGGAATCTGTTATCGTGCTGATTACGGTTTTTCGGAAGGAATTGCCCAGGCCGCTCGCCACTAAAACAAATGCAGTGCCTATGCCGATCAGCGAAGCAGTAAGCAGGGTGCGCCGGCTGTAGCGGAATAAATTTCTCCAGGCTATTTTTATTATTTCTTTCATAATTGCTCCTTGCCGGTTCCAGCCCTGAAACCTGTAATGCTGCCGTCTTCCAGTGTATAAATCTGTTCAGCTTCATTTACTATTTTGGGGTCATGGGTAGAAAAAATAAAAGTTGTCTGAAAGGTATTTTTCATTTCATGCATTATGGATATAATCTTGTAAGCTGTATCATGATCAAGATTTGCCGTGGGTTCATCGGCTAAAACAATTTTAGGATTAGTTACCAGTGCCCGGGCAATGGAAACCCGCTGTTTCTGCCCGCCCGAAATCTGGGAGGGAAATTTATCTTTTTGATTAGACATTCCGGTTTTTTCCAGAAGCTCCAGTACCCGTTCCCGGCGCTGGGCAGCAGGAACATTACCCGCTAAAATCAGGGGATATTCTATATTTTCGTATACTGTAAGTACCGGTATAAGGTTAAAATTCTGAAATATAAAGCCAATGGCGCGGCTGCGGAACATAGCTGCTGATTTGCGGTCAAATCCGGCAACTGCCTGCTCTTCTATGTGAATGGTGCCTCTGTCAGGTTTGTCAAGGCAGCCGATCAGATTAAGCAAAGTGGTTTTACCGCTGCCGGATGGGCCGATAAATGACAAAAATGATTTACTTTCTATTGACAGGGTAATACCTTTTAAGGCATGGGTAATCACTTCGCCGTTAATGTAATCTTTAAAAATATTATTAAGGGTAATCAAACTCATATTTTTCTCCCAGGAAAATTTATTTGTAAAGGACNNGCTCTCTGCGAGAACTATATTTTTATAGTTTCGGCTGTTCAAGTTGAACATGACGACTCCTTGAAATTTAATTTTAATCAGCGATTTTAGCATCTGTTTTTTGTCGGTTATTTTCCGGCAGCTGTACACTGAAATTGCTGTTTTTCAGAAGAATTTCCATAATATATCCGATTGCAATAAATACTGCCAGGCTCACAAAGCTGCGCACCAGGGAAAATTCCAGACCCATAAATTTTATTTCAAAAGAAAGCATGGGGAGTTTAATGGTGGAAAAAGCGCCTAAATAAATAAAAATATTTTTAATACTGCAGCCCTTTTTCCATAAAACATACGCTACCGGAAAAGCGCCGTAAAGCGGCCCGGCCTGCAGCATGGCGAGCATAATTACCAGAACAGTTCCCTGCAGGCGCGAACCTTCGCCTATCAGTTTTTGTATTTTTTCTCTGGGAGCCCAGGCGTCAAAAAGGCCCACGAGAATAAACATCAGCGGCAGAAACCTTATCATTTCCAGGAAAAAATCTGTAAAATTTTTCCAGATCGCATCGGCAGGAGCAAAACCGAAAAAATGCCCGGCCGCCAGAGCCGGTAAAAATATTAGAATGATGACATATTCTTTTAATAAACCGGTAATTTTTTTCATAGTACAAATCCCATAATAATACCTATAAAAATTGCGCCCAAAAAACTGAAAAGATTGCGAAACAGGCTGGCGCGCACTCCGAAAAATTTTATTTCTACCGGCAAAGTGAGAATTCCTACCATCATTAAAGTAGTAATAAAAATTGCCAATATTTTAACGGAAACCCCGCTGTCTCTTAATAAAGCAGCCAGCGGGAAAGCCACAAACCCGGGGATCATTGATATGGAACCGGCCAGCGCGGCAATAAATATACCGAAGGTTCCGGAATTTTGTCCAAGGTATTTAACAATCGTTTCACTGGGAATTAGATAAAGTACCAGACTGACTAATGCCAGTACGGCAAGCAGCGCCCCCAGCATATTAACAAACATCATCAGGCCTTTTTTTAAACCGGACAAGGTTTTTTCTCGATTGATTATAAAGGAAATTATAATCAGCAGTAATGTGACAATTAAAAAAATCATAAATTATTCCCTGGAAAATACCGTCTTAAAACGGTAAATTCGCTTAAAAAATCAATTTAAA
>DNNS01000641.1 GCA_003497555.1 Spirochaetia bacterium | reverse complement strand
AGAAAAAATACTGAGTCATCTCGGTCTATGGGTAGAAGATGAGCGTGGGCCTCCGGCGGAAATAAAACATATAGAATACGGGAGGTAACAAGGTAATCTTTTCTGAACGCTTGCCCTGAGCAACCCGCGGGATGGTCAGAGGGTGTCGAAGAGATTGGGCTGCAGCTAATGAAAGGACGGTAAAATATGCATAATGGGGACAGTAGCAGAGGTGGAAAGTTTGGAATGGGGAATTTGGGATTTTGGCCGAGAATAACGTGAATTTTTCAAGAATTTGAAATTTTTTCTGCAAGGGGATAAGAATTATGGAAAACAGGTGATAAAAATCTGCTTTTTCAGTAAAACTAGGGTAGGATTTTGTCGATGGGAAAATTAAAAATCCTATGCATCATACTCCGTGGCATCTGCCTCTGCCAAATAAGTCGCTCATATCGACATTTTCTTTAACACACTTTTTATTTTTAGAGTAGAATTTCCTAACCAAAAAGTGCACCTATTTTTGCTACGAAAAACCGAAAATACGGCATAACTCTAATGTTGTGACCATTTTAAAAAGTTAATGCTAAAGATAGCCCCAACTTGTTTTTCTGTATTTTAGGAGAAATATATAAACTGATTTTTTTATTATTTTGAAAATTATTTCGAACGCTGCTTTTTAATATTATTCCCGAAATCATTAGAGGTAAGCCGCAGGATGCAATAACCCCCGATATGATAGAATACTCTATGTCTCTGACGGCGAAGTAAATTAGTGGAGTCATCGCTCCGTATATTACGAACACAGGGGTTCCAATACTTATGAGAAAATTGCTTTTTTTATTTTTTTTTAGATTATTTTTATAATTTAAATATTCTTCTATATTCATTTTCATGGAGGCCGCATCTTCTTTGTCTTTCTGTGTTAGTCCATTATCAGTGAAAAAATACATTTCATCGCTCAAAATAATATTATTTTGTAGTGAATAGGAAACTTGTTTTTCTTTAAGGTCGCGATATCTTACGCTTTTCCTTCCGCCTCGTATGCTAAATGGAATTCCTATTATTGCAGGGTAGAATCCAAAAGCAGCCATGTACACACCTGTGTCAGACATAATTGAATCGTATGGAGAGAATGCTGCGAGAATAATGCCGTTTATAAACAATCCTAAACCAACCCCCGTAGTGATTAACCCTCGAGTTAACATTTTTTTATATCTCAACTCTTTTGTATTTATTATGGTCAATCTATCAATGTGATTGGAAACTGGTACCATTAGGGAAAAACATTTTTGACAATAACGACTTTCGAGGAGGTCCCCTTTTAGACAGTTGAGACAATAATCTTTATTGCCGTCTAATGCAGAATAACCAAGACTATAAACTGCCAGACAAAACAAGAGTTTGAGCATATAGGATTTCATTTTTTTAAGACCTCCAAAAATAATTACAGTAAATCTGATTGTTATTGATTATTGTCAAAGATTTATCATGAATCTGCCGCTACACCAAAATCCTATAATAGATTCGTAATATTTTCAAGTTCTAATCACATTATATTTTTACCGCCACTGTTTTTCGGGTAACACTTTTTATGATCTAAAAGGAAGAATTGACACCATCGGGCAATCATCCTATAATCCGGCTTTGTGCAAAAAACCGACCACTGTAATAATACCAATATGTGGCCGGCAGTTTTTCTTGACCGCGACGGCACAATAATCGAAGACTGCGGCGATCTGTCCAACCCGGCACAGGTAAAATTTCTGCCAGGGGTCTTCGCAGCCCTGCAGAAACTCCAGAAAAAATACCGGCTTTTTATTATAACCAACCAGAGCGGCATTGCAAAAAAATCGATAAGCAGGCAGCAGGCTGATTCTGTAAACAATCATGTTACCGAAGAATTAAAAAAAAATAATGTTATAATTCAGGATATTTATCTTTGCCCGCACTGCCGCCAAGATCATTGCCGCTGTGCCAAACCGTCTCCATTTTTTCTTTATCAGGCTGCTGTTAAGCATAAAATAGATTTATCAGGATCTTTTATCATCGGCGATCATCCCCATGATGCAGAAACCGCAATGCATGTTTTCGGCATGGCCGGCCTTTGTGTGTTAACCGGTCACGGTTATAAGCATCAGGCGGATTTTGCCTGCGGAGTTCCGGTTTTTAAAGATATTGTCAGAGCTGCTGAATATATTCTTGCCCAAAACCGCAGTACGGATTTACGCGAATTATTCAGTAAAGCCGCAGAAACAATAAAAAACGGAGGACTGGTTGCTTTTCCCACAGAAACCGTTTATGGTCTCGGCGCTTGTGTTTTTAACGCCAAGGCTTGCGCCCGCATCTTTGAGGTTAAAAAACGTCCGTATTTTGATCCTCTGATTGTACACATAAAAGATTTCAACCAGCTTGATGAAGTTGTAATAAAGCCATCAGGGCTGTTTATCCGGCTTGCAGAAAATCTCTGGCCCGGCCCGCTTACTATAATCTGCCGGAAAAATAAAAATATTCCTGATATTGTTACCGCCGGGCTTGATACGGTTGCCGTACGTATGCCTGCGCACCCTTATGCTCTGAAACTGCTGGAATATACAGACTGCCCGCTGGCAGCACCCAGCGCCAATCCGTTCGGTTATATAAGCCCTACCATTGCAGAACATGTACGCAGGCAGCTGGCAGATAAAGTAGGTATTATTATAGATGGAGGCCCCTGCAGACACGGAATTGAATCTACTATTATCTCGGTAGAAAACGATGAATGTGTTTTATTAAGACCCGGCGCTATTTCCTGTGAAGAAATCGAAAAAATTATCGGTAAACCGGTTAAAAAAATTAATTCCGGTAAAAACAATGCACCCGGAAANNCATTATTCTCCGCATACTGCTTTAAAAATTGTAAATGCTGAAGATTTACCTGCTTTGGCCCGCAAGCCGGAAAAAAAAGGTTTGTTATCGTGGCAGGGCATTAATGTTCCAGACGGTTTTTTAAATACAGAAATTCTTTCGCCCTCAGGAAATTTAACCGAAGCTGCAGCCTGCCTGTTTTCCGCCCTGCACCGTCTTGATCAGGCAAATCTTGATATTATTTATGCCCTGTCTGTGCCGGAATACGGCCTGGGGCTTGCCATTGCCGACAGACTGCGCAAGGCAGCAGGAATATAAAATGCAGAAAATTATTGATGGTATTGTGGAATTCCGAAAAAACGATTTTGAAGAACATCGCTCTTTATTTAAAAAGATCAGCAGGGAGCAGAATCCCCATACTCTTTTTATCGGATGTTCCGACTCGCGGGTTGTACCCAGTCTTATTACCAAAACGCTTCCCGGTGAATTATTTATCATACGGAATATTGCCAATATTGTTCCTCCCTGGCGCGAATCCGGCGAATACCTGGCTACTACTTCAGCTATTGAATATGCAGTCATTAAACTCAATGTTGAAAATATTATTATCTGCGGACATTCCAATTGCGGAGGCTGTTCTGCCCTCTATCTCGAAAAAGAAGAGCTTGATAAAATTCCGCATACAAAAAAATGGCTGTCATTGGCGTTTTCGGCCAAAGAACATGTTGAAAATATTTTACTTGATAACGATTTTGCAGCCCGTGAATGGCTGACTGAACAGGCTAATATTCTTGAGCAGATGAAGCATTTACTGTCATGGCCGTTTATTGCCGAAAAATACAAACAGGGAACACTGCAATTATCCGGCTGGCATTATATAATTGAAACCGGCGAAATATTCAGTTATAATAAAGAAAAAAAATTTTTTGAAAAAATAAATTAAACATGAGGAGTTAAACCATGATTGGCTGTCACTTTGGAAGATTTTTTCAGGCCAGTGTTTCCGGAGGCTCGTACCAGGAGG
>DNNS01000727.1 GCA_003497555.1 Spirochaetia bacterium | reverse complement strand
CCGGACATGACGACTCCCTGGTTATTTGATCGTATAAGGGCAGCGGACTAAATCCGGCTTTGGATATTTTCAGGGAATGCATGCTCAGATCGGGCGGTCTGGGGCTTACTGCTTTTTTTTCCGATTGTTTGACCGGTTTGATATTATCTGTATTCATATTAACTGCCTTACCGGTTAGCAGGGCAAAATCATATCTGGAAATCCGTTCGGGACCGGGACAGTGATAAAGTCCGGGACTGGCGTTCAGCAGTATTTTAATGGCACGGGCAGCTTCCATACCGGAAAGAGGTGTACGGTATTCATCGGTAAAACAATCAAGTGCAGCCTTACTTTTAAGATTAGAGCNNTTAGAGATAATCGCAAGAAAAAAATTTGTTCCTGCCGGGTCTAAACATCCAAAGAGCAGCGGCATGCGAATAACCAGATGAGCCGAATAAGCGAGTACATTTTTTTCGCCAGCAAGTTTATCGCGTCCGTAAATATTTACCGGGGCAGGTTTTGATTCTTCATTGTACGGCGCATTTTGTCCGCTGAAAACATTATCTGTAGAAATATGAATTAACCGGGAACCTGCCCGCAAAGCCTCTTCAGCTAAAATTTCCGGAAGCTTGGCGTTCATTATTTTCGAGAGTTCCGGATTTTTTTCACAGATATCAGGACGGGCACAGGCAGCGCAATTGATTATAAGTTCCGGGCGTACAGATTGGATCAGCCGGCGGGCAGCTTGTTCATTCTTTAAATCACATTGCACTGTTTCAGACTTCATGTTAGCAGGGGGTTTGGTAAAATATTGCGCAATGATTTCGTGAGCAGACAGTGTCTTGATACAGTAATTCCCGAGAAAACCGCTGGCTCCGCTTATAAGTATTTTCATTTTATTTCATGTTTTTGTCCGGAGTTATTGCTGATATCCCGATCAGCAATGATTTTGTCCGCTTTGTTTTCGACAAAACGGGCAAAATCCGGCTTTTGGGAATACCCAGCAGGACTTGCCCAGAGCTTGNNAAGGGCAAGATCATTGCTTTGCGTTATGAAAGCCATATAAATCGATTCCAGTTCATTCGTGAGGGCATTAAGTCTTGCTTTAACGACTACAAACATGAACAACAGCGGAAAAGCAACTGTAAGCCCTGCCTGGGTAGTAAGCAGGGCTTCAGAAATACCATCGGCCATGAGTACGGGATTGGTATTGCCGTAATAAGAAATAATTTTAAATGTGGCAATCATACCGTCTACGGTTCCAAGCAGACCAAGCAAAGGAGCTATTGATGTAAATACCCGTACCGTGGAAAGACGCGCGAGATAGGGCACAATACNNTTTTTTTATACTGTTTTTAGTTTTGGAGGTTTCACGTCTTAAAAAAAACAGTACATCGATAATATAATACCATCCGACCAGGCCGGAAAGAAAAAGCGGCAGGGCAATAATTCCGGTTTTTTGACAATATACAAAAATTATTTCGTATAACATTATTTGTCCGGATAAAAGTGATTCAGTACCGCCAGTGCATGTTTTTCAATAGCGGTAATAATGCTGTTTTTTTTACGGGAGAGAAGATGATGGACAAACAGTATGGGTATGGCAATATATAATCCGGCCTGGGTAGTAACCAGTGCGATCGAGATGCCGCCTGCCAAAATTTTCGGATTGCTGGTTCCATAGATTGTAATAACATCGAAAAGAATAATCATGCCGTTTACAGTGCCGAGCAGACCAAGGAGCGGCGCAATAGCTGCAAATACCGCCAGGGTGGAAAGCCTTTTTTCCAGAATAGGCACTTCGCGGATGATCATTTCATTTACCAGCTGTTCTGCTGTTTCCCGGGTAAAATCGTTTTCTTCCAGTACCGGGCGTACAATGCGCATGGCAGCAGAATTACTTTCATGGCAAAGGCGCAGGGCTTCGGCTTTATTATTATTTTTAATCAGATACAGGCATTGTTCAAGCACCTGATCGGTATCGCGGTGATTGACACTGAAAAAATAAATTCTTTCGCCCATAATAATCAGAGCGGCAATGGTAATCAGCAAAAGCGGATACATGATATTCCCGCCGGATAAAAACCAGGAAAAAGCCGTGTCAAATACAGAGAGTCCGCCGCTGCCCTGCAGGGATTTCAAGCGCGTGCCTGCCATCGCCGGGTCTGTCGGTATAGAGATCAGAATTTTTTTCCCTGTTGAATTTACGCCTTTTTGTACAGCCTGCTTGATGCGCCCGGCGATCTGATCCGGAATTTTTTCCAGCCAGGAATAGAAAATTCCCGAGAGGCCGGTATTGCGGATCAGCATGGCAACCGATTTTTCTCCATCGTAAAGCCCGCTGATAAACCCGATACGCAAAATTTTACCCGGTTTTTCATCATTTCCCACCTTCTGGGTATAAACTGCGGTTTTTTCGCTTTCTTTAATCAGGGCCAGCTTGTATGCGATTAAACTGTTTACAGCTTCATCCGTACGTCCCGCAAGTTTTCTGCTGATATTGTTGAGTTCCAGTATGGCCTGGTTTATTTCGGACGGGAAAAATCCCTGTACTTTGCGTTTTTCATCTTCAATAATTTCAGAAATACGGGTACGGAAGGAAGCCATACCGGTTTCCGCTTCTTCCTGCGCTTCCTGCTGTTTACGCGCATTCTCTTTAACCAGGTAAAGTTCTTCAAGCAGATTGTTTTTTTTCATATAACCAAGACGCAGCGCTTCATCAGCCAGCGTCAGTTTGTCGTTCAGGAGGCTGCGGCCTTTAAGCATGTCCTCTTTTTTCTGCCAATATTTTTTTTCCAGATCAGCGTATTCTTTTTTTAAAATTTCAAATTCATCTATAACCGGATCTGCAGAATATAACAGCGATAAAAACAGTAAAAAAAACAGTCTGCTCATTTCTGCCTCCCGCTGTCGTAATTCAATACTTCCAGGAACAAGGGAAGTTCGATGATTTCAGGAGCCTTTTTACCCTGAACCATATCCATGGCCTGGCGAATATTACGTTTGTCGCCCGCAGTCAGTTTGATGGAAACATCGGGAATATATCCGTTTTTGCCGGAGGTATAGAGGAAGAGATCGTTTCCGCTGTCAACTGCAAAAAAAATTCTTCCCAGCCGGAAGATCATGGCGTTTTGCTTTTCGCCGTTAATGTTTTCGATAATCTGTATGACCTGGCTGTCATAACCAAGCAGCTCTTCGCTGCTCAGAAAGGCGACTATGCGGTTCAGGCTTTCCATGGCAGTGCTTTTACCGGCTTCAATATCGTCAGCCAGGGATGTTACATTGCCGGCCCGGCGGTCGCGCTCAAATGGAATTCCGGTCATAATAGCGTCTTTAATTTTCAGGCAAAAAACACGTATCTGACGGTTGAAAAAATCTTCATCTTTTTTTATCCGGTCGATGCGCCAGGCGGTTTCTTTCACCTGGTTTTTATAAATACCGATTTCTTTTTCCACGCGATCGGTTTCTTCAAAAAGAGATTTTTTCTCCTTTTCTTTCTGGGACAAAAGCAGATTTTTTTCCTGAATAAAATCAGCGTAAAATTTTTCTTCTTTAGCAAGATTTTCTTTGGTTGTTTTGATTTTTTCTTTCAAATCGGCAATTTCAATCCTGATATTCTGTTTTTCGGCTTTTTGCGGCCATAATACAGAAAATAGNNAAAGGTTAAAACCACAAGAAATTTGAGCATAGTTATCTCCGTTTTTAAATTCCCGTTTCAGCTACCAAATCATATAATTCATCGCGAATACCGTTTTGCCGGTAAAACTGCGTAATTTTTTTAAGCAGACCCTGTTCATCATTATTATAGGCATTGATAAAAATTTTTTTTATTCCCTGATAGGCCATGGCCCTGGAAACAGGAAACCGTGAAAAATAAAAATCGAGCGCATCATCCATCCGGCCGGAAGTAAAATAAATATAACCGAGGAATTCGGCAGTTTTGTCGTCATCCGCTTTAATCGTCAGAGATTTCTGCAGGGCATCGGCTGCCAGATAACTGTAGCCTCCGGCAAAAAAAGCATCAGCCATTTGATAATAAATACGGCAGGTTTTTTCAGTATCGCGGTTGGTGCCGTAAAGAAGTAATATTTCAAAAACAGCAGCTGCTTCGCGGAACATGCCCTGATCACGGTAAAGATCAGCCTGCAGTTCGAGCAGATTTTCATTTCGGGCCTGAGCCAGACCTTCTTCCACAACTGCAGTTGCGCGCGGCAGATCTTCAAGTTCTCGGTATAAAAAGGCCAGGGCCAGGTATGGGTCTGATACGGCCGGATCATTGGCAGCTGCCAGGCGGTAATATTTTTCAGCCTGGGGATACATACGCAGTTTACGCATTACATCTCCCAGCAGCATAATGGTTTCGTGATCAGACGGTTCGATGTTGTGATAGGCGCGGAAAAGATCCAGAGCCTCGGAATAATTTTCATACAGATAATAGATTTTTCCTAAATTGAGATAACTGTCTTTAAAAAAAGGTGCGCTTTTTATTACTTCGCGGTAGTAATACACAGCCAGGGAAGTGTTGGTTTTAATAAAATGTATATTGGCCATGTTAAAGTATACGATCGCGCGGTTGGCTCCCTGGCTCAGGGCTTTTTCATAGAGATAAAGGGCATTATCGAATTTTTGTTCGCCGAAAGCTTTATGAGCAAGTTCCAGTATGGGGTCTGCAGCCTGAAGCACAGAGAAAAAAAATAAAAAAAACAGTACACGCATGTTATTCAAATCTGAAGGGCTGTATTCGCCGGCAGCGCACCGGAATGTTTTTTATTAGCGCAGGGCGGAATTTCCATTGCCAGGCAATATTAACGCAGGATTCTTTAAATCCGTATCCTTCGGTGGCTGATAAAACCTTTACGCTTTCCACGCTTCCGTTTTCATTTATAACCAGTTCTAGTTCAACAGCACCGGATACTCCGGCAGCTGAAGCAGCAGGCGGTTTAACCGGCTGCGGACAATTCAGTTTGACAGGGTCTCGGTCAACTTCGCCTTCGTTATAAATAATATTTTTTAAATCGGCGGCTTCAACCATGGCGCCGGCGCCGCCGGCAGCTCCTAATTTAAGCCGAAAGCGGTCTGCTGATTCTTTTTTCCGGTTTTCACGGGGCTTTTCTTCCTGCATTTTAAGTTTTTTCTTTTCTTTTTTTTTTTCGTCTTCTATATGTATGACTGAAATTTTTGTCTGGGTTTCTTTAGCCTGGTTTAGACCCCGGTTTCTGGCATCTGAGAGGTAGGAAATTAACGGGAACAGAAAATAAATCATGGAATTTAAAGCCAAAGCTGCTGCCCATATAACAAATTTGCTTTTTAAAAAATTTTGTGTTAATAATGAATATATATTCATTCGTCAGTGTTCGGTAAGAGCTGCTATGGAAATATCGGTTACTCCGGAAAGATTGCATTTGTCAATAACCTGCACTACGCGGCCGGTCAGAGAATTATCATCGGCAATGACTATAGCTTTGAGATCAGGTTCGCGCATTTTTTCGCGTTTTAAAATCGCTTCAAGCATGAGCAGATCAACCTGTTTTTCATGCACGTGTATAGTGCCTTCCCTGGTTACTGCAATTTTTATAATTTTGTCTTTCACCTGGGATGCGGAAGCAGCTTTGGGTTTTTTTACTTCTACACCGGTTTCTCTGGTAAAAGTTGTTGTAACTACAAAAAAAATTAAAAGGATAAAAACCATATCGAGCAGGGGGGAAACATTAATATCTGCGTTTTCTTCGCTTTCACGGAAGAGTTTGAGTTTTGATTCCATATTGTTACTTTATTATATAATAATAATTGTTAACTGACAATAACTATATTAACTCACAAATTTTCGCTTGTTAAAAAAATGACAAGTAGAAATTTATGAGTTAAATACTTCCATTTAAACAAAAGCCTGCGGTAAGGTCTCCCGAGTGCGTGTATACCACAAAGCAGTGACACTGTCCGGCTTAGTATACCCTTCCGGCAAGGATAAGCCAGGCATTTACTATGAGCATAAGCGGGTAAAATCATTGTTTTTGGGGATTGCAGCCTGCAAATCATAATTTTGATGTAAATCATTTAAAATTTCATGCTAATACCCAGAAGAGGTATAATAGGGTAATCTGTAATAGCTTTTTTGTTTTTTTCTATGTCATCTGCTGTCTGTATTTTACTTGTATCATAGGTATAACCTGTAACATTTTTATACCACAACCATTGTAAATTCCAAATGTCAAGATATATGCTTAAATCAAAACACTTTTTATGCAATAATGTACCGTCAATCCGGACTGATACTTCGTGTCGGCTGGGCAATCGGGCTGAATTAACCGCGGAAGATTTTTCCAAAACTGTATGGGTTTGTCCGGTATTTTCATTATATATTTTTTTTACGGACGTATACGGGGTATAAAGCGCTCCGCTTTTAAAAGTATACTTGACGCCTGTCTTTAGTCTGCCTTTAACCGGTTCATATGAAGCTATAAAATTAAGCACATGCGGTGTATCGTTAGGATGAATATACCAGGCGGTTGTATTTGTTTTCGATGATGTAAGTTCATCTGTGCTTCTGTCGGAATTTCCTGGCTGAATTCCTCCCTGTCCGTTTTTGTTTTCCCGGCTGCCTCTACTCATGATTTCTCCCAGTATGCCAAGCTGATCAGCTGCGCTTTCTGCACTGTACTGCTTCTCCAGGGAATGGCTGTAGGTATAAGAAATCCAGCCGAATAGCCGGTCGGTAAGCCGCCGCCTGATCATGGTTTCAAAGCCGGTAACTTCCCCCTCCCCTTGATTAACATATTGGGGGTTTTCGAGTTTTTCTTGAGCCGTATTATAATCAGAATAATTGGGATTTTTTAAAACCTGATCATAAAGATGTTTATAATAGATTTCAGTTTTCACCAGATAATTTTTAAAGATTAAAAATTCACTTCCCAGCACATAATGCCAGGCGTATTCGTTTTTTAACTGCGGATTGGCTGTCAGGTAAGGATAAAGCGATTTTGTCTGAGAATATTTTCCTATCCTGGTATAGAGGTCGGCATTTTTAGTAATTTCGAAATTTATCCTGGTTCGCGGTTCAAGAATATACATCCTGTTTATTGTGTTGATTTCGCCGCGCAAGCCCAAATCAATCAGCAGTTTACCAATTTTTATCTCATTACCCAGATAGGCGCTAATCACTGTACGATCCGGCTTGTGCGTATTGGTAACCAGGGCATTTGTTTCCATGGCTTTCATTTTTTCAAAACGGGACATATTGGTATTGGTAACAAATGAACTGTCATGGTATGAGGTGGTTAGATACGGCTGTTCTTCGTAGGTAATATCAAAGCCGCATCTCGCTTTATACCAATCGGCGAAGGATATGGCTGTTGAATTAATCAGTGAATACTTTGTAACTGTCGATTCGCTTGCTGAATTAAAATTAAGCGTTGAATTTTTTTCATAATATCTATAGAAATTCACCTGATTATCGATTATGCCGTTATGAAAATTATAATCTATCCCTTCCAAATTATATTTATTTTCATTATTCATACTTGTACCGCTCATATAATTGGTTTCAATCACTTTATTGGTTACTCCGCTGGAATTGGTTACAGTTATAAAGTTGGTAGTATGAATGCTGTTTTGATTTAACGTGAGCTTGTCTTTATATAAAAGCCCTGAAAGATGGATTGAGTTGTTTTTGTTAATATCCCAGTCAAATTTCAAATTGGCATCGTAATAAAATGGTATAAAATTGAAGGAGGTTTTGAAAATACTGTTGATTAATTTTATATAAGCTTCATAATAGGATCTTTTGCCGCCAAGGGATAGCTGCATTTTCGGCCCAAGAGCTATGCTGATATCTCCTTTTACAACAGCCAGATTGGCATCAATATCCGCGACGAAGGCTTTTTTTTCAAAAGTGGTTTTTGGCACTATTTCAACCAGTGCGCCCTGACTTGCCCTAAATTGCAGCGGATAAGCGCCTGGATAAAAATTAATCGATTCCATAAGTATTTCAGAGAACACGGAATATGTTCCCAGGGAATGAAAAGGCGTAGAAATTGGAAACAGCCCAAACTTATACGCCATGTCTTCTGCATCGCCGCCCCGGACATAAAGGACAGTGGAAAAAGCTCCGCCGCTTACCACTCCCGGAA
This sequence comes from Spirochaetia bacterium, assembly GCA_003497555.1. Classification (GTDB taxonomy): domain Bacteria; phylum Spirochaetota; class UBA12135; order UBA12135; family UBA12135; genus UBA12135. Next base: position 662 of record DNNS01000727.1, on the reverse strand, counting down.
AGCTGGCTATGCTGCGCAGGGCATCGCCGCCGGTACCTGGGATAAATTTTGCTTGCGTCGCCGGAATAGATATTTGTGCGTAATCTTTTTTTCCGGTTTTAATATAGATTTCATCCAAACGCTTGGCATTATTATCCGCAAGCCGGGGAAAAAACGGTATCAGCAGAATCAGTTCCGGGGATTGTTCATTAAGAATAATATTTGTTTCCATAGTTTCATTTTTATTTTGCAAAATAAACGTATAGGAGCCATTGGTAAAATTATAAATATATGATTTGTTATCAAATGGATTAAAGGCATTTCCCTTGTGGTCAATTTCAAAAAAAAGATTAATTTCTTTGATCATTCCGGAGAATTCACTTGCCTTATTAGTGTCGTTAATTTTAATCTTGTATTGTCCGGGAAAGGCGGCGACTATCAGCAGTATTGCAAAAATAAAAATATTTTTCATGAGGCGCGCTGTCTGGGTTAAAAAGAAATTCCGAAACCTGTTCCAATACCCGGCCAGCTGAATTTTCTTTCTTTGCTGATTTGGGAAAATGAATAGCGTATTCCGCTTGATAATTCAAATGTAAAATATTTACGTATCCATTTATAGCCGGTCCAGATAGTTGCGGGAAAAACGGTTGTTTCGGTTCTTTTGTATGAAAGATATGTTCCGG
>DNNS01000182.1 GCA_003497555.1 Spirochaetia bacterium | reverse complement strand
TTCCATTTCTCCCAGCCCAAGCATCAGGCAAACAGTGAAGACTGGGAACAAATAGAGGACTTTGCGAAGGCCAAGCATGACTGGCTGAAGACCTTTCTTGAATTACCCAACGGCATCCCTTCTCACGACAAAATTCGAGCAGTCTTTGTACACCTTGATCCAAATGAGTTTGAAGCCTGTTTTAGAAAATGGGTAGCCAGTTTGCTCAAAGATGTTGGTGGTGAAATCATCAGTATAGACGGGAAAACGTGTAGGGGGAGCCATGACCGCACCAAAGGAAAAAAACCGATACATATGGTCAGTGCTTGGGCAAATGAAAATCGGATAGTACTCGGGCAGGTGAAAACTGAAGAGAAATCCAATGAAATCACTGCAATTCCTGAGCTTTTAAAGGCAATTGATATAGCGTCCGCAGTTGTAACCATCGATGCAATGGGTTGCCAGAAAGACATTGTCAAGGAAATCCGTAGTAAAAACGCAGAATATGTAATATCTCTCAAGGGCAATCAATCACGGTTGCAGGAAAAGGTCGAAGATTTTTTTACTTGCTATTCGAATGAAAGTAATACCATTACTTTAACCGATGAAGAGCAAAAGGCGCACGGCCGCGTCGAGCAGCGTGAATATTTCCTGGCTGAAATCCCTGGCCATTTTAACGAGAAGTATATCTGGGAGGGGCTTACGTGTATCGGTAAAGTTCGATCATCACGGTTGATCGACGGCAATTTGACTGTCGAAAACAGATATTTTATTACCTCATTGAAAACATCAGAATTCAAACGTTTCGCCGCTGCAACCAGAAGGCATTGGGGAATAGAAAACTCTCTTCATTATTGGCAGTTTGATATTTCTTTTTCCGAAGATAGAAGCCGCAAACGCTCAGGGAATGCAGCTCAGAACTTTTCGTTGGTACGCAAGATTGCTCTCAACTACCTGAAGAATGATAAAACCCGTAAAGGCGGCATTGAGCGGAAGCGAAGATATGCCAGTCTGAATACCGAATACCTGCAAACGTTGATATCACAGTAGTAACTATTACCACTCCACTGGGTGAATACAGGAAAGGTCTACACTTTTGTGATGTCGCAGAGTAGGACGTTCTTATTTCGGTCTTAAATTGCAGGCGCTTTGAGCTGGATGCTATCTATCTGAAATATTAGGGGACGGTAACGGTACAATCCAAAACAAAGTGCGAATTTACCCTGGATGTCATTATTTCAAATCAACAGCCTGAATAAATACTTTTGTTTTTTTTAAAAACCAGTCTTCGGAAACAATTTACCGGTACCCATCACCGTGAATCATCCCATTCCGGCAATTGATTCGGCTAAAAGTTCAATGGCCTTTTTATCCTGAAAAAGCACATTTAACTGCAGAGTACCGTCTTCATTCTGCGTAACCGAATCAAGAAGTTTCTGTTTCACAGCCGTAATTTTTTCCCGGCTCGGCTGCTCTCCGCCGGCGTTTTGGGAAATTTCGTGCATAAAGGCGAATACGGATTCGAAAACCCTGCCTGCAGCCCCGGCAACTTTTTTTCTTTTAGCCAGGGCTATTGCTTCTTCTTCCACCCGGTTCTGTTCGCTTTTATCAACCGGCGCAGGCCTTTTATCTCCCAGCAGTTCCACCAGGCGTTTTTTTAGTTCTTCAATGCCTCCGGATAAATCAATAGCGTCGATTTTTGAATCCTGGTTTAAGGCGCCGTCGGCCAAAGCCTGTTTGGCATCAAGTATGGTAAGCAGACTTTCTTCGAGTGTATCTTCCGTTATCAGGAGAAATACATGTACTGTTCTGGTCTGCCCCATTCTGTGCGCCCTGGCGATTCTCTGTTCAAGAACTGCAGGATTCCACGGCAAATCAACATTGATAACCGTATTGGCAGCCTGCAGATTCAGCCCGGTAGCCCCGGCGTTGGTCATTATAATCACCCGGCAATTTTTATTGTTCTGGAACTCGTCCATAATAGCCTGCCGTTTATTCTGGGCAACGGATCCGTCCAGCCGCACAAAAACCAGATTGTGTTTGTACAGAACCGGCTCAATCAGGTTCAACATGGTGGTCCATTCGGAGAAAATGATAATTTTCCGCTCTTCCTCTGCAGCCAGCTGTTCAAGTATCTGATCAAGCTCCGCGAGTTTGGTAGAGTAACCGGGAGGTTCCTTGTCTACCAGGAAAGTACTGTCTGCCGCCATTCTGCAGGTTAAAAGGGCTTTTTTCAGCCTGAGCAGATCCATTTCGGTAAGGAATTTTTTTCTGATTATCATCTGGACAATATGCCTGCTCGCGTTATGAATGGCCAGCTGCTCGGCCGATGGCGGTATTTTTCTTATTTCCGTAATGCGTTCCGGAAGCTCCTTCATGACCATGTCCCTGGTTCTTCTGAGAATTATCGGCTTGATTTTTTCCCGCAGCAGATTAAGATTTTTATACCCGATGGGTTTGCCTTTTTCATCCACTACCCGGTATTTGTAAAAAAACCTGAATGCCGGTTCCAGGTGGCGCATATCAATGAATTCAACAATGGAATAGAGTTCGCCAAGCTGGTTCTCGATGGGCGTTCCGGTCAGCACAATACTGAAAGGCGATTTCAGGCTTTTTACAATTTTACTGGTTTTGGCTTCCCAGTTTTTTATTCTCTGCCCTTCATCAAGTATTATTAAATCCCATTTTGCTTTTTCAATATATGTAATATCTCTCATAACCTGCTCGTAATTGCAGATGGTATAGAGCTCCCCGGTTTCATATTGGGATGATCTTTCATCCGCTGCGCCGGCAATTAAAATGCTGTCTTTGCCTGTGAATTTTTTTATTTCTTTTTTCCATTGGGACTTGACGGAGGCAGGGCAGATGATAAGCGCCTTTTTAAGGTCTCCTTCTTTATATAAAAACTCGGCGCTGCCGATGGCCTGTATGGTTTTACCAAGCCCCATATCGTCCGCCAAAATGGCGCGCCCGTTTTCCAGAATAAAGGCAATTCCTTCCAGCTGATAAGGCATAAGCTCGGCTAAGAGCAGGGTTTTACGGAGCGGATGGTTTTGCGGATCTTTTTTGATTTCGTCAACCCTGTCTTTGATTTTTTTATAATACAGGAGTTTATTGATATATTCTTCGGCATCGGGATATATCAAAACATCGTATCCCTTGTTTTCCAGAATATTGATTTTTTCCAGAAGCCTGCCGACATCTGTAATTGAAATATTTTTATATGGTGCGATTATATCGCTGTCCGCTGTTTCCATGTTCTCGGGAAAGCCGATTCGCAGCTCCTGGTTCTCTCCGGCATAATTAATGAAAACACTGATGCCTTCTCTTTTATATTTCTGCTCCAGTTCCCGGTTTTCAAATTTTTTTTTCACATTATGTATAACCGCAAAAATATGCTTGCAGGTTCCAAGCCGGTTTTTCAGAAAATCAGGGCAGGTGCAGAATGATTCCCCGCGCTCAAAACCCCTCAGCGCCACGCGGTATGATCTACCGCTTTCCTGGCTGGTAACGATATAATCGGTCCAGAGTTTTTCGTCATTAACGCTTTTAATCTTCATTTTTTCACTGAGGGCTTTACGTCTTCGGTCATCAACCGCTTCCGTTATCAGGGCGCTGTAACCGTTAATAGTATCCGCATCCCCTGACGGCGCTGTGCCGATTCCCAGCTCTACCGGATGATCAAGCAGCAGACTGAGCGCAGCCCCGATGTGGGAGCATAATTTGCGTCCGCAGGTACAGGTAAACCCGATATTCTGATCCGCCGAAGGGTCATAAGTAATTTCCACAGTCTTCTCTTCTTCAGGAAAATTTACAGACCATTTATCCGGATGTTTTTTAACATCACCGGCAATATTAATACTGTGAGCCAGACCGTCCTGCAGAAGCTGATGCAGCCTGTTTTTATAGATTTTTTCCGCTGCTGTCAGATCAAAGCCGGAAATAATTTTTTGAAAATTTTTCATTTTATTGTCCTTTATAATATTTTTTCACAGCATTAAATCAGCCGATAGACTTTAATCTTCAAGCCGGGATGTAGTCTATTCAGGAACAGGCGGTTTTGGCATCCGGAAAGAAGTATTATAAACCGATAAAAACAGCTTTGCTGAAATGAGATATTGTACATAGCAGTACCATCTTAATTGCTTAATTATAACATAAAACTGCTCGTAAAAATAAATTTAACGAAAACGTATGTTGAAAATTGCTGTGAAAAATCAACCGTCCAATCATCCTTGGTCGTGGAAACATAAAAAAAACCAGTCTGCGTATATGGCATATGAAGCAGCACGGGATTAATGCTTATTTATTTTTTTAGTGCATCGGTAAATTCATTAAAATCTTTTAATTCATTATCCCATGCTCCGTTAGCCCCTCTGTTTCCTGACTGAAAATCCCATTCCCACACTTCAATATAACGGGCCTTCATGCTTTTTGCCTGGGTAAAAGCCCCCTGGTAACCGGATGGAAACCGGTGTGACTGATCTGACCGCCCGATCATCTGACAATAAATATCTCCCGGAAAATCCCGCAGAACTTTGAGCAAATCAGCCTGATAGGTTTCATTTCCTGAAAGCCACCAGACAGCAGCGCCCACCCGCTTTTTTAAAATCGGATCTTCCCAGAGTCTGTTTATAATAATTTCCGGAACACGCGCAGACCTGTCAATTTCATGTACTTCATAGGCCAGAGCTTTTTCGGGAAAAGCCGCGGCAAAAGAATGTGAAACTCTAATCGCGGCGTTAATCCATTTTTCATCGGTATAGCCGATTTCTTTCATGGCATTCATATCAACGCCGTTTAAATGCCCTTCAACTCCGTTAGCTGTCATTTGCGGAATATAAACCAGAACAAGCCCCGATTCTGTGCTGTACTTTCTGCCCAGCTCATCAGCCAGCAATGCCAGCAGACACTGTGTTTTTTCGTGCCAGAATGCCGGTATAGACGCGTCTTTTTCACCGCGGAATTTAAAAGCAACGGAAGGTATTTTTTCTTTTTCTGTAAGCCAGAGTGGAGATCCGATACCGCCGGCCATGACAGCAAGAGACCAGTTTTTTTTGTAAGGCTTGATTCCGGCAAGCTGTGCATCAAGACGGTCAAAATTAAAACTTCCCGGTTCCGGCTCCAGGTCTTTCCACGCTGCGCGGATTAAAACACCGCGCATCCGGGGATGAGAAAAAATATCTCCTCCGGGCGATGAGGAAAAAATACCGGAAGGTTTATATACATCGGCGCCGACATATAAAATAAAAACTCCTAAAAAAGCTGAAAGTATTATTTTCATTGATATACTCCTAAGAATTATTTTTTTTACTGATTCCCTGACTATCAGACATCCGGAATTTTTTTCCCATGCCATTACGCACATAAATGGCAGAGATTATCTTTGCTCATTTTTCCGCAAACACATGCTTGCTCTGTTTAAAAACCCGGGAAACCGCCGGAAAAGATGTTCTGTTTTTCTTGGCAATTTCATGAATCTGCGATTTTTTTTCTGCGCACATAGTTATTTTATTATGATAAAGGTTTTTCGGCATAACTGACATTTCTAACTTACACAGGAGTAGTGATTAGTAACTGCAATGCATTGCTTGAAACAGGAAACAGCTCAGGCACAAATGAATCTTTTGTTTGAAAAATTTATAAAACCTGCCTGATTTTACATTCTTTTTGCCTTATGATACATTGAAAATATTGTAATAATTACTATACTTAACTTATGAAAATAATAATACTAAACATCATCTGTTTCCTTTTGTCGGCAGTAAAAGATTCTTTTGAAGGTAAAATTAAATCTGTACTTATTTGGACAAATTCCATAATTCCGAAATTTATAAATATGAGAAATAAACATGAATGATTCATTACTTGAAAGCCTTCCGTCTTATCCGGAAGAACGTTTTTAACTCAGCCTCAAACAGCATAGCGGCCCTTGCCGTCTTACTCTGAACATGGCTCTGCCGGTTCTGACCCCTTATTATAATCTCTGGGGAAAAGATGTTTATCAGCAGGAAACAGGCTTTGAACATTTTCCGGAAAGGATACCGGCGCTCAGCACTTCCGGCAGTGCGGTTGTTTTGGGCCGTGCCGGTTTTGCCGGCATACAAGGCCGCGGAGATGTGCGCATACATCATGACGGGAAAAATACGCTTACCATTGATGCGCCGGCAGGTGTTACTGTCTTTATTTCTGAAAATGCGCGCGGCTATGAAGCCTGGAGAAATTTTAACGAAGAAACAGGAATTATAAAAAAGGGGAATTCTTTCCCGCAGTTTTTTTACCAGCCGGAATATAATACCTGGGTAGAGCAGGTCAGGCGGGATAAAAATACCCAGCAGGGAAATGTGCTGGATGATAAACTGATTGACGATTTTATGATGTTAATGTTAATGAAAAAATGGATTGGCGCCGGGTAACAATTGCGCATTTCCGTATTTGCGAATGGTCAAGCCCGCATCGTATAATAAATTATGATTTTATCGGAGGAAATGATCCGCTGCTTTCTGAAGATAAATACCGGGAACATGGCGAATTATTCCGTAAAAAAGCGGCCCGCGGTTATGCCTGTCTTGGCCTTTTACCGGGGCACTTCAGCCTGGAAACCCAAAATTGGCTTAAAGAGCTGATAAAAAATATTCATCCGGCAAAGTAAATTAAAAAATAAATTATAGAGGATTAAAGAATATTTTTTAAAAAAATCGCAATATCCCGCCTATAATCTGATTTTCCTTTCCATTGCCGCGACTTTTACCGAAGTAATAAACAGACGATGTTTTTTTCGGAGACAACGCAATTGATTATTCCGGCTACCCTGATCGCCGCTGTTTCCTGTTCAAAAAAGGACTTTGTGAGGTATTTATTTAATGATATAATTCACAATGTAAAAAATTTTCTTTATTAAACCAGATTTAAAATTAAATATTACGAGAAAAATAATCATGAGTTTTAATAATATTCTTGAAAAATACCGAAAGCTTTCTTTTTCAGAAAGAGATAAGGGCGACAGATTTGAAAGGTTGATGCAAGCCTATCTGCAAACAGATACAAAATATTCATACAAATTTAAAAATGTCTGGTTATGGAATCAGTTCCCCGGTAAAAATGATTTTGGCGGTAAAGATACCGGCATTGATTTGGTCGCATTAACAAACGAAGGCGATTACTGGGCAATACAATGCAAATGTTATCAGGAAGATTCTATTATTGATAAACCGTCAGTTGATACATTTCTTTCAACATCAAGTAAGCATTTTGTCGGAGAAGAAGGAACAACAATAGAATTTGCTCACAGGTTATGGATTTCTACCACAAACAAATGGGGGCCAAACGCTACAAGCGCCATAAAAAACCAGAATCCTTATGTAACCAGGTTAAATCTTTACGACTTACAGACAGCTCCAGTCGACTGGAAGAAACTTGATGAAGGTATATCCGGAGAAAAAGCCAGAACTGCCAAGAAAACAATTCGCCCTCATCAAAAAGAAGCTACTTTAAAAGCTCATGAATATTTCAAAAATTCTGATCGAGGCAAGCTGATAATGGCTTGCGGTACCGGAAAAACTTTTACAGCATTACGACTTGCTGAAAATGAAACAAACGGTAAGGGTTTGATACTTTTTCTTGTACCGTCCATCGCCTTGCTCGGCCAAACATTAAGAGAATGGGCGGCAGATGCAGCGGAGCCGATTAATTCTATTTGCATTTGTTCTGACCCTGAAATTTCAAAAAAGAAAACCAAAATTGAAGATAGCGACAGTTTCAGTATTGTTGATCTAGCTCTGCCTGCTTCGACAAATGTAAAAGATATAATCCGGCAGTTTCAAAATAGATACAACAAGGGAATGACCGTTGTTTTTTCGACCTATCAATCAATAGATGTAATAGCCAAAGCTCAAAAAGAGCTGCTAAAAAACAAAATTGTTGATGAGTTTGACCTTATCATCTGCGATGAAGCTCATCGTACAACAGGCGTGTCAATCGGCGATGATGATATGTCGGCATTTGTGAAAGTTCACGATAACAAGTTTATAAAATCAAAAAAACGCGTTTACATGACCGCTACTCCGCGCCTTTACAGCGACGATGCGAAAAGCAAAGCCGCCCAAGCTGAGGTTATTCTTTGTTCGATGGATGATAAAGAAATGTACGGTGAGGAAATCTACCGGATCGGCTTCGGGGAAGCAGTGGATAATGCTTTGCTCACAGATTACAAAGTGCTCATTCTTACCCTGAATGAAAACGATGTACCTCCCGCTATTCAAAAAATGATTTCCGCCAAAGAAAATGAAATCAATACTGATGACGCTTCCAAACTTATCGGCTGTATCAATGCTCTCTCAAAACAGATTATCGGCGATGAAGGGAGTATCAAAGAAACAGACCCGGAACCAATGAAACGAGCAGTTGCTTTTTGCCCCAAAATTACAGTATCAAAAAAAATAACCAGTACTTTTAATGAAGCGACAGAAGTATATATCAATTCCCTACCCGCTGAAAAAAAAGAGAAAATGGTTTCTGTCAGTTCAAAGCATATTGACGGTACTATGTCGGCGCCTGAGCGTGATGAACTTCTGGGCTGGCTGAAAGAAGAACAGAATGAAGGCTGCCGGATTCTGACCAATGTCAGATGTTTAAGCGAGGGCGTTGATGTTCCGTCACTCGATGCGGTTATGTTTCTTTCTGCGCGAAACTCGCAAGTTGACGTAGTGCAGTCTGTCGGCCGGGTGATGCGCAAATCACCGGGTAAAAATTATGGATACATAATTATTCCGGTACTTGTTCCGGCAAATATTGAAGCAGATAAAGCTCTTGATGACAACGAACGTTATAAAGTTGTCTGGACGGTGTTAAATGCGCTGCGGGCTCACGATGATAGGTTCAACGCGACTGTTAACAAACTTGAACTCAATAAAAAAAAACCCGATAAAATACTTGTTGGAACCTCTGAATATTCCTTTGATCAAAACGGCGATGCTGTATTAAAAGCTGAGGAAGATAAAGCGCCATACGGCGATTCTGTAAGCGAACAGCTTTATATGCAATTTGAACAGCTTCAAGGCGTGGTCTTTGCCCGCATGGTGCAGAAAGTTGGCGACCGCAGATACTGGGAACAATGGGCGAGAAATGTCGCTGAAATCGCCGAAAGACAGGTTGAGCGGATTAACCGCCTGATAAAAACAGACGGCGCTCACACAGAAGCATTTGAAAAGTTTCTATGCGGGCTGCGGAATAATATCAATCCGAGCATAACAGAGCAGGAAGCGGTGGAAATGCTCTCCCAGCATATTATTACCAAACCTGTTTTTGAAGCTCTTTTTGAAGATTATTCATTCGTAAAAAATAACGCTATTTCCGTCTCCATGCAGACTATGATTGAACTGCTCGAGGCGCAAGCTATTGAAAAAGATACCGAAACCCTCGGAAAGTTTTATGAATCAGTGCGGATGAGAGCATCAGGAATTGATAATGCCGAAGGAAAACAGCAAATAGTGATTGAGCTCTATGATAAATTTTTTAAAGCAGCTTTCCCGAAAATGGTAGAGAAACTAGGTATTGTCTATACTCCAGTCGAAGTAGTCGATTTTATCATTCACTCTGTAAATGACATTCTAAAACAGGAATTCGGCAGAAGTATTTCTGATGAAAATATTCATATTCTTGACCCCTTTACCGGTACTGGTATTTTTTTAACCCGCCTTCTGCAAAGCGGACTGATTGATAAAAAAGACCTGGAAAGAAAGTTTACCAAAGAATTGCACGCCAATGAAATTGTTCTGCTTGCCTATTATATCGCAGCCGTCAACATTGAAAATGCCTATCACGATGTGCTGGGAAAAGACAAAGAGTATCAGAGTTTTAACGGTATTTGTTTGACTGACACCTTTCAGCTTGGCGAATCAGGTGACGGTATTTTTTCAGAAATGTTTCCTCAGAACTCCGACAGGGTTAATGCACAAAAGAAAGCTCCGATTAGGGTGATTATTGGTAATCCGCCGTATTCAATCGGGCAGAAATCGGCCAATGACAACGCGCAGAACCAGCGTTACCCGCAGCTTGACAGTCGTATTGAAAGCACATACGCTAAAGAATCAAATGCCGGCCTCAGCAAATCTCTCTATGATGCCTACATCAAGGCTTTCCGCTGGGCGAGCGACAGGCTTGGCAACAATGACGGCATAATCTGCTTTGTATCAAACGGCGCCTGGCTTGACGGCAATTCGCAGGACGGTTTCAGGACATGCATTGAGAGAGAGTTTTCTTCAATTTATATTTTCAATTTGCGGGGGAACCAAAGAACAAGCGGCGAGTTATCCAGAAAAGAAGGCGGAAAAATATTCGGCAGCGGCTCCCGAACGCCGATTGCCATTACACTGCTGGTGAAGAAGACGAGAGCGATAAATTGAAATTAATATATATTGATGAATCAGGCAATACCGGTAATAATTTTAAAGACAGTCAACAGCCGATATTTCTACTTGCAGCTATTATTCTGGATGAAAGGAAATGGTTTGCTTTGGAGCTGGAATTTTATTCAATTATTAAAGAAT
>DNNS01000211.1 GCA_003497555.1 Spirochaetia bacterium | reverse complement strand
TACAGGCAGCGCCAGCGCAGTACTTATTAAAAAAAAACAACTGAATCTTGCCGGAAGTTTCGACGAAAATTTAAGATATAGCGAAGACTGGGATATGTGGCTGCGCCTTGCCGAAGTCTGCAGTTTCGATTACTGTCCACAGACACTTGTCAGCATACGCAGACACAGCAATAATGCACAAAACAATAAACTATTTATGTTTCAGCATGAGCTTTTGTTTATAAAAAAATGGGTACAAAAGTTTTCATTTTTTAGCCCTATTTCTTTTCAATGGGGCAAAGAAATTATAGAAAAAGCCCTGCGAGAGCTTCCGGATCGCAGGTTTTTAGAAAAAATATACTGTACTTTAAAATGGCGTGAAAAATTACATCTGTTTTTTGTTTCTCTGGGATTTGTTAAATTATTTATAACTTATAAGGTAATTAAAAATTGTTTGAAAGATTTTGTTCGTAGATTATTAATTATTTATTTTAACCGTGACGGCAGATTCTAAAGAAAAATTACTCAGCAACCTTTGCGCTTTGTTGAAAAGAATCACCACAGACACTATGTATATATATTTTAAGTAAAAATATTAATAATAAGGTTTTATATGAACCGGGAAAACAAGTAAAATTATTATTAATAGATAAATAATAGGACGGACGGAAAGCAAAATAATTGACAATAATTTGTATAAAGGTTATTATCTCAAAATCTTATTGGAGTGTTTATGGAAAAAAACTTACAAAATCTTGAGTATTACCAATCCTTGGTATACCCTGTTATAGTTAAAAAGGTAAATAATACTTTTTATTTTTATATTAATGAACTCGGGTTATTTACTGAAACAGCGAACATAGAAGCAGGTTATCGGCAGATTAACGAAGATAAAAGCAAACTATTTGAGAAATTGTTTTCAATGGGTTTTATTAATAATATTCGCCTGCCCGGCAGCCGGGATATTATTAAACCCCAAACCTTAGACGAAATCAAATTGTTTTTATTCAAATTTATAAGCGCGATTTTTGTGGTATCTATTTTTTCTGGTTTATTCTTTTTATTTTTAAAAAGTAAAATTCCTTCAATAAATAAAAAAGCAGCAGCGTACGCTGTTCAATCCGCAAATCAAACTCTGGAAAAATTTTCCAATCTTTCCGTTGAAAAAAAAGAAAATCTCCGTCTGCTTTTACGCCGGACAGCGGTAAATATCAAACCGCTTACCGATGAAATGCGTATTTTATTCCCCTGATTATTTCCAGCGTAAGTTTTTAATTTTAATAATCTTTTTTATTTCGCTCCAGACAATAGACGGAGCAAGCATCTGCATGCAAAGGTTGTCCTGACATTGTGTTTGGCGGCGGTTAAATATTGTTCCGCAGGGGCTGCAGCCTAATTTTAAAAACATGCTTGATTTATTAAGCGTAAATGGAGAAAACTGCATGGGCGTTTCCGGCCCGTGCAAGGTGACTATATGGCCATTCCCCAGGGCAGCCAAATGCCCCGGCCCGGTATCATTGGTAACCAGTAAATCAGCAAGATCCAGCAAATAACAAAGTTCTTTAAGCGAAGTATTTCCGGCAAAATTTTTTAACCTGCCGCTTGCTATCATTTCAGCAAGCCGGCCGCAGCGCTCAGAATCATTTTTATCGCCAATCAGGCCGATAACAACCCGTGAATAGTTTTTTATTATAAGCCTTCCGATTTCGGCGTAATACTCTAAAGGCCAGCAGCGCAGATCAATAAAACCCTTGCTGACATTGGGATTAAAAAGTACCAGCCCTGCATGTTTATCCAGACCGGTTTCACGCCGGTAGTTTTTTAATTCTGATTTATTGTTATTAAAAGCAAGGTGTAAATCTCTAAAATCATTAATATTTCTATCGTGTATTTTGTTGTAGGGCAAGGCATTTTTTTTATCGATTGCATCAACCATGTCCAGGTAGGCCTGGGCAACATGCTGATACGGATTATAAAATATTTTGTACGTAAGAAAATTGCCTCTGTAGAACCCTTCGGTATATTTGTTGAAAAATCCAACCCGGCAGGCAGCGCCCGATAAAAAGCTGATTATAGCAGGCAGCCGGGAAAAAAATTCGAAATCGAATACTATATCAAATTTAATTTTACGGATTTTATACAGCGCCGCAGTAAAATCAGCAATAAAAAACTTTAAATTTTCGGAGCGCAGGGAAAGAATTTTTACGGAATCAAGATTTTTCACGCAATTAAAAACAAATTTATTACTGGCAAAAGTAAGATAATAAACATTGCATAGGGGGCGCTGATCAATAAATCTTTTTACAGCGGCCAAAGATAAGGTTACGCTCCCCATTCCGAACAATTTAATAAACAAAACATTTTTAACATTTTCGTGGTTTCTTTTTTTAATTATCAAAGATAAACAAGCATTAACTGCAGACAATAAAAAACAAGCTGGTAATCCGATAAAATAATCAAGAAAATGCATAAATTTAACCTGCATAGATTTTGCCTCCAAGGCTGCTAGCTAAAGCCTTTAGGAATTTTTATTTAATCATGAAGCAAGTTTAGCATATTCATATTTTTTAATCCATTAAAAAAGTTGAAAAAAAAACAAAGCAATAATATACTCGTTCAACTAATAAATAGGAGGCTTGCTTGAAATATTTTATTACCGGCATAACCGGGTTTGCCGCGCCGCATTTGGCGCAAATGCTCTTAAAAGACAATCATGAAGTACATGCTATAATCCGCGGCAGTAACGGCAGGGAAATGGATCTTCTGGATATTCTAACACACGAAGAATTAAATACTATTGTTTTTCACTATGGCGATATTAAAGATTACCAATCTGTTTACAGGGTGCTCGGCGCTATACAATTTGACGGTATTTTTCATCTGGCCGCCCAGAGTCATCCGCCTACCAGCTTTAAAGACCCTGTTGATACTTTTGCCAATAATGTTCAAGCTTCGGTTAATCTGATAGACATTGTACAAAGATACCAAAAAAATTGTACGTTTATGTTTTGTTCAACATCAGAAACTTATGGAGACAGCTGCAAAACTACCGGTATATTAAAGGAATCGCAGGCTCTAATGCCGTCAAACCCTTATGCATCCAGCAAAGCGGCTATTGATTTATATCTCGCCGAACGCTGCCGAAACGGTTTTATAAAAGGGTTTATAACACGCGCTTTTTCTCATACCGGTCCCAGAAGAGGTAAAAATTTCTCCATCTCCTGGGATGCCTACAATTTGGCTCTTATGAAAACAGGGAAAAAATCCGATCGTATTCTGCCTGTCGGTAATCTGGAAACGCAAAGAATAGTTATTGATGTCCGCGATACTGTCAAGGCGTATTATATGTTAATGAATAATTTTGAAAACGGCAAGGCTTATAATGTATGCGGAGATATAAAAAACGTTCATAAAATGGAATATTTTACTGACAAGCTTATTGAAATTTCAGGCCTTAAAGATGTAAAAAAAGAAATTTCCAAAGAACTTTACCGCCCGGTAGATATTCAAATTCAAGTCGGCGACACTGAAAGCATAAAAAATAAAACCGGATGGAAGCCGGAAACAAACATCGACCAGACCCTTTCGGATCTTTTTAACTATTGGGTCAGGAAAATTAATGCCGGAACAAGGTAAACCCGCTTATGACAGGGAATACGCCCAGGATTTTTCCGGATACTATAATAAATTAAAAATCTTTCGCCTTGTAGATATTCAAAAAAAAAAACTGTTAGCTAAATATTTTTCCGATAAATCCGAAGACTATACTTTGCTTGATTTGGGCTGTGGGACCGGCAGTATAACGTCATCTTTTGCGCAAAACTGCACGGTAATTGGTATTGATCAAAACCCGGTTTTACTGAAAATTGCACAAAAAAACGGCCTGAAGACCATACAATCCGAAATCAGTCTAATTCCTCTTTCAGAAAACAGCGTAGAGGCAGTTTTTATGGGCGACGTAATCGAACATATTGAATCCAGAAGCGCTATTTTATCTGAAGTAAACAGAGTACTTAAAAAAAATGGAATGCTTATCATCATTACGCCGAATTATTCAAGCCCTTTGTGGAATATCGCTGAAAAAATGGCAAATTTTCTTTCCGGGAAGGATCTTTCCGGCCACATTACGCCTTTTACAAAAGACGCCCTTTTTTTCTGGGTTGATAAATATACCAAACTTTCAAAAATAGGCTGTATAAATTTCGGTATGTGGCTTTTTGCCGTTGGTCAGAAAAACTAAAAATAAGAGATTATTACTATGAACAAAACAATTAATTTTTTAAAAAAATATATCCCAATTAATAACGCTTTCTATGCAGATAAATTACCGGTATTTCTGCTGGCCGTTTTTATTATTTTTATTACTGCCGGCATAACCGGCACTATTTTTGAGTCGCTTCATATCTATGGCGACAGCGGAGGCGAAGCTAACGCTTTAATGGCCGCTAAACATTTTCAACAGCGCGGTTTTTTTGCCGCACATTTTATGCCGATTCATAATAATGGCAATGTGTCTCTTGCTGAATTAAAAGAATGGATATACACTAGGTACCCTCCGTTGCCGGATATAGTATTAGGTTTTTTATTCAAAGCCGGTTTTTCAGAAATATGGCATCTTAGAATTCTCCCGACAATTCTCACAATCGCCGCTATTGTTTTCTGGTTTTTATTCGCTAATATTGTTTTTGGCAGTAAATGGTTTTCACTGCTTATTGTCTGTGCGACTATCTGTAACCGCAATTTTTTAAAAATGGCCGACAGCTTTTATTACATGGCTTATTGCGAATTTTTCCGCATTGCCATTCCTTATTTCTTTCTGCTTTTTCTTCACGTAAATGATAATACCAGAAAGAAAAAAATATATTTATTTATTGCAGCCATACTCACATTTCTAAATTTATGGATTACTTTTGATTATATTTTATTTGTTCATGTCATGTGCCTGTTTATAGCTATGGCTTTTTACTATGAAAACCACAAGATGGTAAACATTCGTTCTATGCTTTGGCCGCAATTTCTTCTAGGTATGGTTACCTTTTTCGCTTTTTTTTCAAGAATAATACATAACGNNGGTTTTTTGGAAATCTTTTTTATACAGAATATTGAACACCGGTGCCGGCGAACAAACTGCCCACGCGCTGAAATTTGATTCATTGATTACAGACCTGCTTCGGTATACCCGGCATGGCTATCATATTGATACCGCTTTTTTTGTTTCTTTTATTTTTATTGCAATTTGCCTGTATGTAATTCGCCGTCAATTTTCTGAAAACTTTACCAGCAAAATAATTATCTGTGCCGGATTACTATTGGCCAGCGTTTCTTACATTCTTTTCCTTCCGCAATGGGCCATGCATCATTACGGGCTAGTGGGCATTAAGCACGTTGCACCCATTTTCGGTCTGTTAACCGGCAGTATGCTATTTTTTCTAGGGATTGTTATTTACAGAAACTTTTTTCTTTTATGGCACAAAGTAAACATTATTAAATCTTTGGCGGTTGCTATCCCGGCAATTTTCGCATTTTTTTTTGTCAGCCGGTCTATGACGAGAAACCTGAATGATACGCTTTCTATGTGGGCATCGGCATCAAAGCCCTTAGGCTCATGGGAATTTATTTTTAACGACATCCAGCCGGTGAAAGATAGACTGCCTCCTGATGCCTATGTTCTTGGAAATGCCATGTGGCGTCCGGAACTGCGCTACTTTCTTAATCGGCGCGTGCAGATTGTTGAAAGTATGGATGATTTTACTTTCAAATGGGTTAATGATATTTCCAGATTTGACAAAAAAATTAAAACCGATGTAAATAAACTCAATATTGATACGAGTGATTTTCCTCACGCACTTGAGGCATTAATTAAAAGCTCAAGTTACGAAAAGTATTGCAACGCAGCCCAGACATCCGGATATTTTCTTTTTTACAAAAGATGGGGCGAACCGGAAAACGGTTTTTTCCCAAATTACCTTAAGCATGAAAAAGAACTCATGGCAAAAAGCGTAACTATGTATGACTGGCTTGAAAAAAATGCTATTAAAGTCTCAGTTAATAAAAAGTGGAGGCTTTATAAACTGGTACGCCTGCCGCCTTGGCCATCGGCTAAAAACGAATTAAGACTTTGATAGTATTTTCGCAAATGAGTTTCATTACTTGCAAAAAAATTAAGCCGAAAGATTTATTGACAAAAACAATACAAATGTTTATAATCAGTAACATTTATGGAATCTATTAAAAATATCTTGTTAAAAAAACTGCTGATTTTCTGGAAAACGGTATTCAAATACAAAGCAAGTAGAAGATTCTGGTTAATAATATGTTCAGTACTGCCGGCTTCTGCGATTTTTTTTCGGCTGGCCGCTGAAAGCCATTTTTTATTTTCTTTAGTTAAAGCGCTTACTCGTAAAAATCCTGATTTTTTTACCTGGCAGCACTGGAATTATATTTTTTCAATATCGGCCATGTTTGCTGCTGTTTTTTGTTTTTTAACAGGCGTATTAATCTTAGAATCATGGCGATGCTTTGCTATAAAGATTATCTCAAATAACAAAGCTTTTACAGCCTTGTTTATTGCTGTATTTTTTCTTTTCCGCATAGTGCCCGCGCAAAACCCTTTTACCGGTGAAGACGGTATGTTTGCCGATGTATTTTTATCACATCCTCCTAACCCTGAATATCTGCAAATCGGCAGGATTGACGGAAAGACTATTTATACACACCCTCAGCACCCGGCAATAATGTATGAGATATTGGGATATACCGGCGATTTTTTAAAAAAAATTATTCCTTACAATAAAACAAACGTTCTTTTTAATTTCAATATTATTCGGCTGAGCTTTAGTCTGTTTCAGCTTACAGTATGGATTGGCCTGCTTTTTATAATTCATTCTATTACTCATGTTCAGTCATTATTGGCCAGGGTAATGCTGTTAATTATGGCAAATACTCCCATGGCCGTCAATAATTCAATTGACATTCAAATGGATACATCTATCGGCATTCTTTCGGCTGGAGTATTAGGCTGGGCTTTACTTGGCCGTTTGCATCCGCGGCCGTCAGTATTATCATGGATTGGTCTTTTTACAGCCGGAATATTCATCGGTATTGGAAAAAACGAATGGACTGCATTATTATTTGCTTCTTCTCTGCTATTCTTTACTGCCTGGTTTATATTAAAAGAAAAAACAAACGTTACGCGTAATGTTTATATATCCATCGCTTTACTGCTTGCCGGCTGTTTACTTGGAAATATCTGGGGATATCTATACGACGCGCCGAATTATCTGGGCGGCTGGAAACTTTTAAACCGCATGAAATCCTCTCATAGTGTTATTAATGCGGGAGCATTATGGCAGTGGCTTGCCATGACCCGCGGAAGGCTGCCGTTCATTGTGCCGCAGATGTTTTTAATGCTGCTTGCCGGTTATTTTTTTATAATACATAAAAAATATAATTGGGTGTTACTTTTTGCCATGGCTTGTTCGGTTGTTTATTTTGGAGCTTTTTTCTTTTCATCATGGGGTGATTTTGTCCGGTATTTTGCTCCGTCTTATATTTTTTTGGCAGTTACAGTAATTATTGGCCTGCAGATATCAGAAATCATACCCCGCCCCCGTTTGGTAATAACTGCAGTCTGTATTATATTTACTTTAGTCAGCGTGATTTATATAGCACTCGAAACTTTCAGAATGCCCGGGCGGCTTGATGCCTATACCCAATATCAGCAAAAAATGATTGCCGCAGACGGTAAACTGATGTATACCGATTCTTCATACACTTTTAATAAAAAGGTTGATTATATTCAAAATAATCTGGATTTTAAGGATGCCGAGGCCATTGCCGAAAAATATCAAAAAAAATTGCATCGTTTTTAAAAGGAATTAATATTATGAAAATCACCCTGGTATTATTAACTTTAAACGAAGCAATCGGGATAAAAAAACTTGTCGGCAGAATACCGTATAATGCAGTTGATGAAGTTATAGCCATTGACGGCGGCTCCATCGACGGCACTCTTGAAATAATGTCTGAGAATAAAATAAAAGTTTATGGACAAGCCGTGCGCGGCCGCGGCGAAGCTTTTCGCGAGGCATTCCGCCGAGCGCAGGGAGACGCTCTTATTTTTTTCAGTCCCGACGGCAATGAAAACCCCGAAGACATTCCGCGTTTTCGGGAATATCTTGAAAGCGGAAGCGATTTGGTCATTGCCACGCGCATGGTAAAAGGCGCCCGCAACGAAGAAGACGATCAGGTAATAAAACTGCGCAAATGGGTTAATAATGCTTTTACTTTGGCGGCCAATATCATCTGGAATAAAAAAAAATATGTTACCGATACCATTAACGGTTTTCGGGCCATTACCAAAAAAACCTGGAATATATTGGCTCTCGACGGGCCGGGCTATACAATTGAATATCAAAGCTCAAT
Source organism: Spirochaetia bacterium (assembly GCA_003497555.1). GTDB lineage: Bacteria > Spirochaetota > UBA12135 > UBA12135 > UBA12135 > UBA12135. The sequence goes on along the minus strand of DNNS01000211.1, from coordinate 5,797 downwards.
ACGGGCATTTAAACGCGGCCTTAAAATCAGCGAATTTCCAACCATAGAAATGAACAGATTTGACGATAGAGAAGGTTCTCCCGCCCTGCCGACCGGCATGGCATTTATCAAAATCTTTTTGCATGAACTGAAAATCGGCGGCAATTGGAAACCTTTGTGATAAAGTGTTTACTTTTTATTTACTCGTCANNAACAAGAGTTAATTATTTTAAACTACTGTTTTTTACTATTTAAATGTTGAATAAAATAACCTCAATTTCCATGACGGATCCGGTTATCAGCGTAATAATGCCTGTATATAATGCGGCACAACATTTACGTGAGGCTGTTCATTCAATATTATTTCAGACTTTTTCTGATTTCGAATTAATTATGATTAATGATTTTTCCACTGACAATACAATGAGTATTGTCAGTGAACTTGCGTATAAAGATAACAGAATTAAATCGGTAAAGAACGCTTTTAAAAAAGGATTACCGGGTGCCCTCAATACCGGCCTCGCAACAGCGCGAGGTAAATATCTGGCACGAGCCGATGGTGACGATTTATTGCGGCCGGAGCGCCTGCAAGTACAATTTGATTATTTGGAAAAGCATCCGCATATTGCGTTAGTAGGCGCCGGGTATGCCCCTTTTAATGAGCAGGGAAACCGAACACAAATATATCATGAGACCAGCAGTGTAATATTAGCCTGGAAATGCATTGTTAATACCTATTTTTGTCATCCGCTAATAATGCTGCGCCGGGAAGTGTATGAAAAACTGGGGGGGTACCCTGATTCTGTAACCGAAGATTTTGCCTGGTTTTCTAAAATTACCCAAAATTATCCCTGCGTGAATATAAAAAAAATTTTAATCGATTACCGCGAATCACCGGGAAATTATTCCCATGCTAATTCCAAAAAAATTGCCCATGCCGGTGAAGATATTCGTAAAGATAATTGCCGGTTTTATTTTCAAAACGATAGCTTGCATCAGGATATAAAAATTTTTGTCGAACATGGCGAAGCGGAAATAGCGAAGCTATTTCCACTACTGCGCGCCCAACATCTTTTTTGCAGTTATATACGAAAGCAATATTCATTATTTTGTTTTAGTCCGCCCTTGCTGCAATTTTATCGATATTTTTTTTCTACGATTATAGTTTCAATACTAAAAATTTTTAAAAAGAAATTACCTTTGCATCGGTTACATCACGTCTATTCAAAATTAAAAAATTTTATCCAAAATTGAGATAATAATTCAGGTCTATCATACAGAGATCTTCAATGAATTCAATTTCTTCCAAACGTTGCTTTATAACTACAGATACAAAATTTTTGCTTGCTGAGCGCCTTTCTCTCTGCTGAAAAACATGTGATTTTTCCGTACGATTGTCATTATTACAATATATGTTTATAACCGAACCCACGCAGCCGGGATGATATCTTTTTCATCTCTTTGATCGNNTTGGAGCAATGATTATTTTACCCGGATTATCGTTAAGCCAGGCGCCCCACCAGCTGAAAGAACTGTTAGCGATAATATTATGACGGCACTGGCTCATCAGCCGCAAATCTTCATAATTGGTATCGGCATTATTAAAATCAATAAAAGTACAGGGGCTGCTGATTTTCAGATTTTGTTTAGCCCAATCAATATCGTCTGAAAAAATAAAAAAATTGGCGTCTGGTATGGTATTTAAAATATAAAAAACTGCCTGATTATAATAAGACATACTGCAAAGGCCGTGAATTAAATTCGTATCGGCATTGTTAACATAATCCATTCGGCGTATATGAAGCGACACGGAATTGCAGGCGTTAATCTTTTCAGCCGCTAACAGATTGGCAGTATTTGCCGGAGTAATGATTTTAAATTCATTTCGGATTAACGGCGCTATGCTCAAAAAATATTTTTCACTTTGCCAAAACCCGTCAAGATAAAATTCATTTTTTTTCAAACCGGCAATTTCCGGATGAAAACCCATGCCCTGCTCACAGATATAGGACGATGATTTTTGCGGAAAAAAAGAAAAACGCCTGAAAAATCTTTTTCGGCCGGTTGGCAAAAATCTTGATATGTGTTTTGGTTGTGGAAAATTTTCATTTATATTAAAGTGCATAAGGCTGTATTTGTGCAGTTTATATTCTTTAAACGGCGTTATATCCAGCAACAATTCTGTCCGGTTATTTATTGCCATAGCCCGGCCGGCAGCATATTGAAAAAGCTGATTGCCAAGCCCGCCGATAATTTTTGTAATGATCATATATAAATAATCAGTAAATTCTATTTTTAATTATTTCTTTTATTATATATTAACTAATGTATAAAATCAAAGTATTTTTTTTTAAACCTTGAGCTCTACCCGGCTGTTTTTAACTTTTTTCAGCAAAGGCTCAATATGTTTTTTTATAAAGTATTCCGTCTGGACTGCCGCGCGGCCAGTATATCTTTCCGGCTGCATCAGATTATCAAGATCTTTTTCAGTAAGGCCGAAAGATTTATCCGCCAGAATAAGCTGCAGCAGATTATTGGGCTTTCCCTTTTCTTTTATCTCTACAGATGCCTGTCTGGAAAGCACGCGTATTTTTTCATGCAGTTCCTGCCGGTTACCGCCTTTTTTTACTCCGGCCATAATAATGTTCTCGGTGATAATAAAGGGCAATTCGCTCTCAATATTACGCCTGATGATTTTTTCATTAACTACAGGCCCCTGCATGATATTGGCAAAAACCAGTAAAATGGAATCAACAGCTAAAAAACCCTGCGGAACCGACAGCCGCTTGTTGGCTGAATCATCAAGGGTGCGTTCAAACCACTGGGTGGAAGCCGTATAGGCCAGGGACTGTTCAAGACTCATAACAAATCTTGCCAGCGATGAAATACGCTCGGCCCGCATGGGATTTCTTTTATAAGCCATGGCCGATGACCCCACTTGTCCTTTTTCCAGGGGTTCTTCTATTTCTTTCATGTGCTGCAGCAGGCGCATGTCATTGGAAAATTTGGCGCAGGATTGGGCAATGGATGAGAGCAGCGCAGCTATGCGGGAATCAAATTTCCTGCTGATGGTCTGTCCGCAAACCGGAACATTAGTTTTGAATCCGGCCTTACGCGTTACCAGTTTATCAAGCTGCTCCACTTTTTTATGATTCCCGGCAAAAAGCTCTAAAAAACTGGCCTGGGTGCCGGTTGTCCCCTTAACCCCGCGGAAAGGAAGCGAAACAAAAACATGTTCCAGATCATGATAATCAATTAATAATTCATAAAGCCAAAGGCTTGCGCGTTTGCCCACAGTAGTAAGCTGTGCCGGCTGAAAATGAGTAAAACCCAGAGCCGGTAAATTGCGGTATTTAAAGGCAAAATCCTTCAGTAATTTCATGACATCAAGCAGGCGTGTTTTTACAATCAGCAGGGCATCCCGCATCTGGATTAAATCCGTATTATCGCCCACATAAGCGGAAGTTGCGCCCAAATGAATAACCGGTTCAGCCAGCGGACATTCACGGCCGAAGGCATGAATATGCGCCATAACATCATGCCTGGTTTTTTTTTCGCATTCCGCAATATAGGCTTCGTTAAAAACCGAAATTTTCTCTTGCATTTGTTTGATCTGGGCGGCAGTAACAGGCAGCCCAAGCTCTTTTTCCGCTTCCGCCAGCCAAATCCATAATTTGCGCCATGAAGTAAATTTAAATTCCGGGGAAAAGATATAGAGCATTTCTGCCGAGGCATAGCGTTCGGAAAATGGAAGTGTGTATTCTTTGTTCATATTATTTTCAGTTATTATATGTTTGCCGAATTAGACCATTATTAAAATAATAAAAATCCTTCACGAAATTGCTCAAAACACCTGTTCATTGTACAATTAAAACATAAAAAAATTCAAATTGACAGGGCTGCATGAAAAATCATTATGCGCTTGCTTGAATATACAATTCTCTAAAGTTAATATTTTCCGGAGTACACATGTCAACTGAAAATCAGGAATACAGTTCAAAAAGTATACAGGTGCTTGAAGGTCTGGAAGCTGTTCGCAAGCGTCCGGGTATGTATGTAGGCTCTACCGGTCCAATGGGGCTTCATCATCTGGTATACGAAGTTGTTGATAATTCCATTGACGAAGCAGTTGCCGGGTTCTGCAATCATATCAGGGTAACCATACATAAAGAAGATATTATAGAAGTTAGTGACAACGGCCGCGGTATTCCGGTTGACAAGCATGAAAAATATAATGTTTCAGCGCTGGAAATAGTTATGACCAAACTGCACGCGGGCGGTAAATTCGACAATAAAACCTATAAAATTTCAGGCGGACTGCACGGCGTAGGCGTATCAGTGGTAAATGCTCTCTCCGAATGGCTGGAAGTACGAGTGGCAAGAGACGGTAAAATTTATTCCCAGCGCTATAACTGCGGCGTCAAGGAATACGATGTAAAGCCGGTAGGCAAGTCAGAAACCAACGGTACACAGGTAAAATTCAGGGCTGATTCCAAAATTTTTGAAACCACTGAATATAATTTTGATGTGCTTTCCAAACGCCTGCGCGAACTGGCTTTTTTAAACAAGGGTATTAAAATTGAAATCCGCGATCTCCGTAAAAAAGAGGAAAAATTTCATATTTTTCAGTTTAACGGCGGTATTGTAACTTTTATTGAACACCTGAACGAAGCCAAAAACGCCCTGCATCCCAAACCGATATACTTTGAATATATCAAAGACGATATTCAGCTGGAAGTGGCTATGGAATATAATGACGGCTATGCGGAAAATGTATTTGCCTATGTAAACAATATTAATACCACTGAAGGCGGAACGCATGTTTCCGGTTTTCATGCCGCTCTTACCAAAACCTTTAATGATTATCTTAAAAAATATGAACTCGATAAAAAATTTAATGCTGTCATTTCCGGTGATGACACACGCGAAGGACTCACCGCTGTACTCTCACTTAAAATTCCCAATCCTCAATTTGAGGGACAGACTAAAACAAAATTAGGCAACAGCGAGGTTAAAGGATTAGTTCAGACCGCAGTCAGTGAAAAACTGGCTGTTTTTTTTGATGAAAACCCCAAAATCGGCAAGATCATTATTGAAAAAACCATGCAGGCTGCCAAAGCCAGAGAAGCTGCACGAAAAGNNCCGGTAAACTTGCCGATTGTTCCGAGCGCAACCCGGATTTATGCGAGCTATATATTGTTGAGGGCGATTCCGCCGGCGGCAGCGCCAAACAGGCGCGCGATCGTACTTTTCAGGCCATACTGCCTCTATGGGGTAAAATGCTCAATGTAGAAAAGGCCCGTATTTCCAAAATTATCGAAAACGACAAGCTCATGCCCATTATCGCCACCCTGGGCGCAGGTATCGGAGAAGATTTTGATGTAAGTAAAATACGCTACAGTAAAATAATTATTATGGCTGATGCCGATGTTGACGGTTCTCATATCAGAACCCTGCTGCTTACTTTCTTTTTCCGTTACATGCGGCCGCTGGTTGAAAATGAAAACATCTATATTGCCATGCCTCCGCTTTATAAAATCTGGGCCCAGGATAAAATTTTTTATGCCTTTAACGATGAAGAGCGCGAAAAAATCGTGAAGAATGAATTTAAAACCGATAAAATAAATATTCAGCGCTACAAAGGCCTGGGTGAAATGAATCCGGATCAGCTCTGGGATACTACCATGAACCCCGCATCGCGCAGCATTATAAGGGTTACTTGCGAAGATATTGTAGCTGCAGAAACCATGTTTTCGGTTTTAATGGGTGATCAGGTGGAACCGCGCCGCAAATTTATCGAGGAATATGCCAAAGAGGT
>DNNS01000368.1 GCA_003497555.1 Spirochaetia bacterium | reverse complement strand
CAGGCAAGGGGACAGGCCTGGGACTGAGTCTGTGTTATGAGATAATACAAAAACATAATGGCAGTATTACAGCTGAAAGTAAAACAGGAATGGGTACAACGTTTGTTATTAAATTATCTTTAAAATAAAAGGCTTTCGCATGAGTATAAAAATCAATTATCTGTCTACTAAATTTAATAAAAGCTATAACGAATATATTGTAAATGAAACCAGAAATGGTTCGATGATCGCATGTATAATCGGAATTGTTTTTTATTTGTCTATGTATTTTTCTGATCCGCTCAACATAAGAAATATTACCCTGCCATTAAGGATTTTTACAGCATCTGCGTTATTTATTGAATTTTTAATTTTATATTGGTTATCAAAAAAATTTTCCGAATTTATTTTTTCAATTTTTTTTACCATATCCATTTTTATCTTCAATATGCCTATTATTTTTTTTGCATATCTGACAAAATTTTCTTTATCGTATATTATTGCTTATTATCTGGCTATTCTGATCAGTTTTTTTATACTGTTGACAAAAAACAGATTGTTATTAATTAATACGGTTATTTTTGTGATTTATTTATCGGTTTTCAATTTTTTATACAGAGATATTATCAGCAGGGAAAATATCCGGATTGTCATACATTTTTATTCAATCCTGCTGATTGCTTTTATTTTTGCGAGGCTTATGAATATATCAAGATTTAAAAATTTTGATAAAACAATACGGATTAACAGTCAGATAGAAAAATTGGCGCAAATGCGTGAGGAACTCCAGAAGCAGTATGACTTACTAGAGGTTACATTATCTAGCATTGGCGATGCTGTAATTGCAACAGATCATGAAGAAAAAATTACATTTATCAACCCCGTAGCTGAGTTATTAACCGGATGGCAACGAAATGAAGCACTTGGCAGAACAATCGCAGAAATATTCAGAATTAAAAGTGAAAAAACCGGCGAAAAAATAATATTACCTATACAGTCTGTTATAAGCCAGGGGAAAATAAATATTTTGACCGGCTATACGGCATTAATTACCAAAGATGGTAAAGAAATCCCTATTGCCGATAGCTGTGCTCCGATAAAGAATAAAGATGGAAAAACCATCGGAACAATCCTGGTATTCAGAGATATTATCGAAAGCAGGAAACAAGAAAAAAAACTGCAGGAAACACAGGCCATGCTTCTGCATTCCGAAAAAATGGCGGCTATCGGTCAGCTTGCCGGAGGAGTAGCGCATGAGATTAACAATCCCATGGCTGTTATTCTCGGTTTCAGTCAGAGTATTTCCAAAAAAATAAAGGAAGATGATCCGCTGTATATGCCGTTAAAATCAATCGAACGCGAGGCAATCAGATGTAAAAAAATGATAGGCGATTTACTGACCTTTTCCCGAAGCGGAAAGACCGAAAAAGAAAAAGCCGATCTAAATGAACTGATTAACCAGACACTTTCATTAATAGAAGCCCAGACAAAAGTAAGAAATACGGAAATTATCAGGGTATTTGCAGCCGGCTTGCCCCTGCTGATAATAAATAAAAACCAGATCCAGCAGGTAATAGTAAACCTGTGTAATAATGCCCTGGACGCCATGCCGGATGGAGGGAAAATCACGATTTCCACAGAACAGGCAGGTAATGAAATACTGATAAAAATTTCCGATACCGGAACAGGCATGACAGAAGAAATCAGAAAGCACATATTTGAACCTTTTTTTACCACTAAAGAAGCAGGCAAGGGGACAGGCCTGGGATTAAGTCTGTGTTATGAGATAATTCAGGCGCATAATGGTATAATTGAAGTAACCAGCAAAGAAGGCGCAGGAGCTTCTTTTGTGATCAGGCTGCCTCTTCCGATGGAACAATAACATGAATAATTTTAAAAAAATCTTATTGATTGACGATGAACAGGGCATGCAGGATTTATTCAGGTTTTTACTTGAACCCCAGGGCTACAGGGTCTTTACCGCCAGTAACGGGCAGGAAGGAGTCGACCTGGTTAAAAACAATAAATACGACATAATATTTCTTGATGTGCATATGCCGGTAATGGGCGGCCCGGAAGCGCTAAAAAAAATAAAAGAGATCAGGCCAGATCAGACAGTAATTATTTTCAGCAGCAGTTCGGATCCGGCTTTTTCCTTTGAAACCAGAGCTCGGGAATTAGGCGCTCATACCTGTCTGTATAAGCCTGTGGATATCGATACCATTCAGCAGTTAATCGAAAGTATAACAAAAAAAAAATAACGGAATACAATCATGAACTCGAAGTGTAAAATTCTGGTTACGGATGATGAACCGGGAATAAGGGATATGCTGCAATTTGAGCTTGGCCAGGAAGGATACAGGGTTTTTGCCGCTGCGAACGCCACTGAAGCGCTGGAAGTGTTAAAAAAAGAAAATATAGAGATTGCCATATCAGATATTAAAATGCCGGGAATGGACGGTATAGACCTCCTGGGTGAAATTAAAAAAATCAATCCGGATATCGAAGTAATAATGGCTACCGGATTCGGAACTATTGACTCGGCAATCAATGCCCTGCGCCGGGGAGCATTTGATTTTATCGGTAAACCGTTTAACATTGAAGAGCTTCATTTTATTTTAACGAAATGCCTGGAAAAACGCAGCCTGAAAGAAACGGTGATTCTGTATGAAATAAGCAAGTCTATTTTCAGCTCGCTGGAAACAGATACCATCCTTGGAATCATCATTAGTTCAGCTATAAAAATATTTAAAGCCGACGACGCATCCATTATGCTGACTGACGAGATGGGAAGATTATTTATCGCCAGTTCCAAAACGCTGAGCCGGGAAATATGCGAAGAAACAAAACTTGCCCTGGGTGAACGCATCTCCGGCTGGTCGGCCCGGGGAAAAGAACCGCTTATTCTTGTCAACGGTCTGGAAAATGACGAGAGATTCAGGCATATCAATAATTACCGGCAAATCAAATCCGCTCTGGTAGTGCCTTTAATCGGAAAAAATGAAAATATTCTCGGCGTATTGAATATCAACCGGATAAATATTGCCGAGCCTTTTCATGAGTCTGATCTGGAAAAAGCAAGGCTTTTTATATCCCTGGCGGCCATGGCGGTTGAAAACATAAGACTGTACGGTAATCTGAAAAAGGCCCAGGCGCAGCTGGTGCAATCGGAAAAAATGGCCAGTATCGGGCAGTTGGCTGCAGGCATTGCTCATGAAATCAATAATCCGGTCGGATTTATTTCCAGTAATTTATCGGTATTAAAAAAATATTTTTCAGGCATGAGTTCAATAATATCAGGATTTGAAAAAATAATTTCAGAAAATATTCCTGGAAAATTTTCTGATAATGAAATTCAGAAAACCGCAGAAAAAATTAAAAAAGACAATGATTTCGGTTTTATTCAAAATGATCTGCCCGGGCTGCTTGATGAAACAATGGAAGGAGTCGGACGCGTAAATAAAATTGTAGCTAGTTTAAAGAACTTCGCGCATCCGGCCGGCGAAACGCATAAGCCGTCCGATCTCAATGCCGAAATTGATAAAGCGCTGGTTCTGGTATGGAACCAGCTAAAATATAACTGCGAAGTTATAAAAGATTTTCAGAGTATTCCGCCTGTAACATGCAATCAGGGCCAGATTGGCCAGGTCTTTGTAAATCTGCTGATTAATGCCGCACAGGCCATGGAAGAAAAAAAAGGAAAGATCAGAATAAAAACCCGGCAGGAAAATTCCACGGTGTTTCTGGAATTTTCCGATACCGGGCAGGGCATTACAGAAGAAAATATCAGCAGGGTTTTTGACCCGTTTTTTACTACCAAAGATGTAGGGAAAGGAACCGGCCTGGGGCTCTCCCTGGTGTATGGAATCATCAATGATCATAAATGGTCAATAGATGTAAAAAGCAGGGTAAATGAAGGAACGGTCTTTACGATTAAAATTCCGCTGCCGGAAGAAAAAAATACCTGACTTTTTTGATCATAAATTTCCCAAAAATCCTGTGTTATAAAATTTTAAAAAGCTCAAGCAGGGAATAACTCTTGACTAAAAAACAAAGNNGAAATAAATTTGCACCCAAAAACAAATATGTTCTTTTTTTTAATAAAAAACATGATAAAATAATAATAATCACACCCGAAAAGGAGCATTTTCATGAAAAACCTCAAATCACTTTTTTTATGCAGTCTTGTTGTCATTCTTTCATTTGTTTTTTCTTCCGGCTGCCAGGGAAAGGCCAGATCAAATCGCAAGGTCATCACCTTTGCCTGTCCTGATTCCTCAACCGATGCCGGTGTTCTTGCCATTAAAAAAGCTTTAACCCGTTATCAGAA
>DNNS01000662.1 GCA_003497555.1 Spirochaetia bacterium | reverse complement strand
GGCGAACATCAATGGGAAGATACCGGGATTTTCCGTTTTCTTGATGCCCTGCCTGAATACATATTAAAACACCCGGATTTCAATTTCATCATGCCCTGTGAAGCGCACAGGCTTTATTCGCCTCCGGCCCAGATTGACGTTCCTTATTTTATTTCCTGGGCGGATATTGAACGCGACCTTACGGCCTGGCTGGGAAACCCCATGCAGGATTCCGCCATTGAAATGGCCTATAAACTTGAAAAACATATTAAAGCATCCAAAGACCCGGCGCTGATCGATATCTGGAGAAAACTTCTTACCTCAGATCATTTTTATTATATGTGTACCAAATGGTTTTCCGACGGAGATGTTCACAAATATTTCAATCCCTATGATTCGCCTTATGATGCCTATGTAGTATATTCCAACGTACTCAACGACCTGCGGGAAACCCTGAAACAAAGGGGAATTAAAATTATCTGAAAACCGGGCAAAAAACGATTTTACCCATATCCCCCATAACTGCCGGGATGCCCAAAGGTTCAGCCGCAGTGTTTAATAAAATTCGGCAATTATTAACAGACAAAATGACATACTTCCGACTTACAAATATCAGCAACAAAACAATTGTCAATAATGGCACAGAATACCTGCGGAAATTTAAACAGACAATTAAATATTTACTGCTTGGCAACAATGATTACAGCTGCAACATCATATAATTCAATTTAAATGGAGAAAAAAATGCCGCAAAAACAAAAATTTCTTTTCGAAATTTCCTGGGAAATCTGCAATAAAATAGGCGGAATACATACGGTTATCAGCAGTAAAATAAGGGAAATACAGAAAACTTTCAACGATAATTACTGCCTGATCGGGCCGCTTTTTGACAATAATCCGGAATTCATCGAAGACAATGAAATTGATGTTATGGCCGTTAATCATCGTCTGAAAAAATCCGGAATAAACGCACGCTTCGGCAGATGGAATACCGACGGCCGACCCAAAGTGATTCTGGTTCCCTATAAAGATATTTTTAACCAGAACAAACTGCTTTATTCCCTCTGGGAAGATTTCGGCGTAGATTCCATGAACGGCGGATGGGATTATGTGGAACCCGTACTTTTTTCTACAGCAGCAGCCATGGTAATAGAAGCAGCCTGCGAGACATTTGACAAATATGATATTACCGCGCATTTTCATGAATGGATGACAGGTGCCGGCCTGCTTTATCTAAAACGCCGGCAGCCAAAAATCTCCACGGTGTTTACCTGCCACGCCACCATACTCGGAAGAACCATGAGCGCAGCCGGGGTAGATATTTATAAAAATATTGAATCCATTGATTCCAAAAATGAAGCCATGCGCTATAATGTTGCGGCCAAGCACTCGCTGGAACTTACCGCTGCCCGCGAAACCGATTGTTTTACAACCGTCAGTGACATCACTGCACTTGAAGCCAGGTCATTTTTAGGCGCCGCGCCTTCCTATCTGCTTTATAATGGCTTTAACGTTCAGAATCGGGCTGATAACAATCAGGTTATGAAAAAAACTTCAGAACAGCGCAGTAAACTTCTCGGTTTTGCCGAAAAATTCTGCCGCCGGAAATTTGACCCTGATAAAACCTGTATTGTTTCTTCATCCGGACGCTATGAATATCATAACAAAGGCATTGATTTGCTGATGGAAGCCCTGGGCAGGATAAAAAATAATCCGGAGGCTGCAGAAGGGAAAAGCATTGTTGTTTTCCTGTTTGTCAGTGTCGGCCTGGTTGATACACACCGCCAGCGCAGGGATATAAATGATATTCAGTCATATTACGGCGTCTGCACTCATCCGGTAACCAATGAACACAGTGATCCGGTAATTAATTTCTGCCAGACCAGGGGAATTACCAATAATCCCGAAGATCGTCTTTTTATTGTCTACATGCCGGTTTATCTTAACGGTTCAGACGGAATTTTAAATATGGATTATTACGATGCCCTTTCCGGCTGCGATTTTACCATTTATCCTTCCTCTTATGAACCCTGGGGCTATACGCCGCTTGAAAGTCTTTCCTACAGTGTCCCTACCATTGTTTCGGATTTATCCGGTTTTGGCAAATGGCNNCGCGCTTATAATACCCCGCCAGAATAAATCTTTTGATGAATCGGCAGCCGAACTGGTTAACGCGGTGCGGCATTTCATGAAAAAACCGCCTTCGGAAACCATGGAACTTAAAAAAAACGCGTTAACACTGGCCTTAGCCTGCGACTGGTCGGTTTTTATCCGTATGTATCTGTCCGCTTATGATCAGGCCGCCGAGACCCGCATGCACAGGCAGCGTGGCAAAGCGCCGCTTGTGCAGACCGGTAAAATACAGACTTTTTCCGGAACGGATTCCACCAGGCCGCGTTTCCGGCAATTTTCTGTAAAATCAGCTGCGCCCGAAAAAATAAAAAGATTAAGAGAACTCGCCTCCAATCTCTGGTGGGTATGGAATTATGATGCCCAGGAATTATTCAGCCGCCTTGATCCCATGCTTTTTGAAAAACTCTTTCATAACCCCATTGCCCTGCTTGATGAAATCGACCCGGCACGTCTTGAAGAAATCATTTCCAATGAAGAATATATGCAGGCTTACGAAAACATCCTGAAACGCTTTGATACCTATATGAACCAGACTGAATGCCTGCATGCTCCGGCAAAGCAAATTTTCCCAAGCCGGCCGGTCGCCTATTTTTCCATGGAATATGGTTTTCATAAATCCCTGCCTATTTATTCCGGCGGTCTGGGAGTGCTCTCGGGAGATCATGTTAAAACCGCATCTGATCTCAACTTGGCGTTTGTTGCGGTCGGGCTGCTCTATAAGCACGGTTATTTCCGCCAGATGATCAGCCGCGAGGGGGAACAGCGGGTAGAATACGATCAGCTTGATTTTACCCGTATGCCCCTGCTGGAAGTAGAAAAAAACGACGCACCCCTGATGGTAGCGGTTGAATTTCCCGGTCGCATTGTTTATGCCCGGGTATGGAAAGCGCTGGTAGGCCGCGTAAATGCCTATTTTCTTGATACGGATATTCAGGAAAACTCGCCGAATGATCGGCAGATTACCAGTCAGCTTTACGGCGGCGGAAAACAAATGCGAATCGAACAGGAAATAATTCTCGGCATCGGCGGCATTCGTACCCTGGAAGAGCTGAATATCAGCCCCTCGGTATATCACCTTAATGAGGGACACTCCGCCTTTTTAATTCTCGAAAGGCTGATTAACCTGATTAAATACGAGAACCTTGATATTGATACTGCGCATGAAGTTATTAAAGCCAGTACAATCTTCACCACCCACACCCCGGTACCGGCAGGAAATGAAACCTTTGATATGCCCCTGCTGGAAAATTATCTCAGATTTTATGTGGAAAGCAATAAAATCAGCTGGCGTGAATTTACCGAAATGGGACATATGCGCCTTCATGACAGCGGACCTTTTGAAATGACAGTGCTTGCTCTTAAAAATACCTATAAACGCAACGGAGTAAGCGCGCTGCACGGCAAGGTTTCCCGCAGTATGTGGAGTTCACTCTGGGACGGTTTTCCCCAGGAAGAAGTTCCCATCTTTTCCATAACCAACGGCGTACATGCCCAGTCGTGGCTTGTGCATGAAATAAAAGAACTGATCAGCCGCTTTACAACCATCAGTCTTAACGAAGCCCTGCTGGCCCCCGAGGAACTGAAAAAAATCTACGCCATTCCCAACCATGCGATCTGGAACACTCATCTGAACCTGAAAAACCGGCTTTATGAAATCATCAAAACGCGCATAACCGAAAACTGGACGCGCGAAGGCGAAGACCCTTCGCTGCTTGACGCTTTTCTCGGGAAAATCAATCCCAGCGCGCTCACCATCGGTTTTGCCCGCCGCTTTGCCACTTACAAACGGCCTACGCTCATCATGCAGGATATAGAGCGGCTGAAAAGAATTCTTTCCGGCAGTAAAACACCGGTACAACTGGTATTCGCCGGCAAACCGCATCCGGCAGACCGGCAGGCTGCCGATCTGCTGCGTGATTTGGTGGTTCTTTCCAAAACGCCCGATTTTCTCGGGAAAATTATTTTTGTGGAAAACTATGATATTGAATTTGCCAGAAGACTGGTATCCGGTGTGGATGTATGGCTTAATAATCCGCGGCGCCCGCTTGAAGCCAGCGGAACCAGCGGGCAGAAAGCCGGTATGAACGGCGCTATTAATTTCAGCGTACTTGACGGCTGGTGGGATGAAGGCTATGACGGTCTGAACGGCTGGATAATCGGCAGCAGGGCGGAATATAAAAATCTTCATACCCAGGATATTATCGACAGCGAAAACCTTTATGATTGCATTGAAAAAAACATAATACCGACATATTATTCCCGCAGTTCCAGCGGCATTCCGGAGTTATGGACGGAAAAAATGAAGCATTCCATGGTAACGGTGATGGGTAATTACAATACCCACCGCATGCTGCGCGATTATGTGGATTTAATGTATATACCGACTGCCCGGCAGGCAGATAAAATCCATGCAGAAAATTTCAGATTAGCCAGGGAAATCAGCGCCTGGAAAAAACATATTGCTCCTAAATTCGCCAATGTTCACATCAAAAATATTTCTGTTAAAGGTATTCACGGGGATCATATTAATATCAATGAAAAAATGATGATCAGCGCAGAAATCGAAAAAAACCGTCTGCAGGTTGATGAAATGAAGGTGGAACTGGTACTGGCCCTGGAAAAGACATCAGGCAATGTACCCGAAAACAGCAATACCCAGGATCGCAATTACGAATATCTGATCATGAATAAAAGCAGTGAAACGGAAAAATCATTTATTTATACCGCTGAATATACGGCCCTTAAAACCGGAAAATTCAGTTATGGAGTGCGTATATTGCCCTGCAGCGGACTGAGCGATGATATGATTGATATGAATTTGGCATGCTGGGGATAAAAAATCCGCTGTTTACGGATTTTTTTTAAACTTTTATCCCGGTATTAAATAAATCTGTATCCGCTCAGAATGTTAAATTATATACAAAAAATAAAAAATTTAACGGCTAATATACGGTAATTTTATCCGTGTAGATCAGGGTACTTTAGCGGCTGTATAAATTTTTAACAGTTTTTATGAATTATCTTGAAACCAGAGCCTATCATTATAATCTCGAACCATTTTTGATCGCGCAGGATGCTCCCAAAAAACGCGGAGATTCAAGGCTCATGATTATCAATAATGAAAAACC
>DNNS01000148.1:688-5619 GCA_003497555.1 Spirochaetia bacterium | reverse complement strand
GATACCAATACCAATATTGCGATTAAGCCGGATATATCCAGGGTCTTTCTGACCTTTACGCCCCTGTCTTTTAATTCTGCCGCCCGGGCCGGCATTAAAATCGACTCTTTGCTTTGCGGCGGATTTAACGGGGGCATAACAGCCAACAGTAATTTTTTTGATTATAATTATGGAAATGTAAAGCTCGAAACGCGTACGGTTAATTTTTCGGTCAGTTCGCTTCTTCCCAAAACCGCCAAACAGGGCGCAAGCGCTGTCCAGGCCATGAAAATCGCCATTTTTGCCGATGATGCCGATATTTCTCTGGCTCTGAACAGCCTGACTTTTTCCATTGCCGGAGAAAACATCAGCACCAATGATCTGGGCAACTGCACGCTTTATCAGGATAACGGTAAAATCACAGGAAGTTTTGATGCCGAAGACAGCATAGTAAACGGCGCTACCGGTATTTTTCTTGACAATAAAATGACCCTGTCGTTCGTTTCACCGGTTACTGTCACCAGCGCTGTGAAAACCCTGTTTCTGCTGGTGAATATAGGCGAAAATGCCACAGTAGGAAAATCATTTAAAATCAGGCTGGCAAAAAATAATCAGCACGGTTTTTCTCCCCTGCTTGCAGGCAGCAGCAGTTTTCCCATTTTAGTCAATGATTATTCTCCGGATACTACCGAAGAATGCGCTATTGAGCTGGGAATAGTATTCACCGAAGAACCGGTAGTAGTAGCCAGTACAATTGTGCGCCCTCTGCAGGGCGGCGCTGTTTCGTTTTATCTTGATTCCAAAGCAGATTCATCAAAATATACAATTTATATTTATGATGTTTTAGGGGGTAAAATCAGGGAAATGCGTTTTGAAAACGGCGCAAAAGTTCTGAAATGGGATGGAAAAGACAGAAAAAATTCCTATGTTCCTGCCGGCATGTATTATGCAATAATCAAAGGCGAAAGATCGGAAAAAAGAATAAAAGTGATGATTTTAAAATGAATTTTCTCCGTACTTTTTTATTATTATTTATCGTTGTTCAGCAGCTTTTTTGCGGCACCAGCCTTTTAATTTATGATTTTTCCCCGTGGTCGATTTCCATAGGAAAAAGTTCCGATCTGCTGGATACGCAGACGCCTCTCAGCCGCACCTATAGCGGAGTTTTCGGCAATAAAGATAAAACCGAACTGGTTTTCTATCATACTGCGCTGTTTAATGATGTTTCGCTGGAAAATGCCTTAATCGGGGTTAATTATGACTTCATCGGCGGAATGCTTTTCGGAGCTTATCTTTCTTATCTTACAATCGGCGGTTTTAACAATATCGATTACCGCGGGCGTTTTGTGGAAAATGTAAGTGCCAGTGATTTTATGGTTGGTATACCGCTGATTTTTAATCCCAAACAAATTATTGCAGCCCTGACCNNCCGGCCGCCGCGGTTCTCCCGGTAAATTCGGGAAAGCCCTGCTGGGAAGCATGAATCTTGGTATTAATCTCAATTATTATCAGTCCAGTTTCGGAGAATATACCGGACGCACTTTTTTCGGCGATGCCAACCTGTCTTTTAAATTCAGCGCGCCCTATGCCGGTATTCCCAAAAAATTAATCAGCCTTGAAAAAATTGAATCTGAAAAACAAAAAGCGGTGAATTCTATCAGGGAAATTTTTAACTCGCGCCGCACAGCCGTAATTAAAAGCCGTATTTTTAACAGTACCGAGACAGAAGCCAGAGTTTCCGCGCTGCAAACCGAATTTAATGACAGCAGCAACCGGATTGAAAATATTTATGCCAGGCGGCGGGATGATCTGGTGACTGTATTCGATAAACGCTCTATAATTTATCGTATCAATTCAAGTCCGCTGATGATGCTGAAGCCGGTAAATATTACCAATATTCTCTCCAACGCCATGAGTGAAATGCAGGAGCTGGCCGGTATTGCCAGCAATACGGTGAACGTCAATCATCAGAGTATCAGGGAATTTTTATGCTCTGAATACATTTATAATGATGTTCAGATCTCAAATATCAGGGAAAAAATTCAGGTATCTGCGGATGAAACGACCAGACAGAAGATAAATGATTATTGCCTGACTTTCGACCGGTATATTTCTGAAATATATACAATACAGAATTCCGAAATATTGCTGTTTTTTGAGGAAACGCGCAGTAAGGAGCTGTTAAATTCGGCTGCCGAAGAATATAAAACCGGGAAAGAGTCCCTGCGCGATCTTGCCAAAAAAAAATATCAGGATACTGCTTTTGAAAAACTTTTAAGAAATTTTAACCGTCTGCCGGCGGAGGGCGAGATAAAACCAGGCACGGCTTTGAAACTTCCTTCCCGCGATACTCTGGAAAAATTCTCGGCTGCCGAAAACCGCATCAGCAATGCAGCGCTCATGCTCTCGCAAATAAGAAGCGCCGATGCAAAACAAAGTCTTCATACGGTACTTGAAGGCGAAACCTGGAGCAGTATTGCCCAGAAGTACTATTCCGATGCTGATAAAGCCGGCCTGCTGCTTGCCCGTAACAACCTGGATAAAAAACAAAAAGTTAGTGAAGGTATGATTATTATCATTCCTGATCTGAGCAAAGAAAAAGCCTTAAGGGATAAGCAGCAGACCCTGCTGAACGAAATCAGCCAGCATGAAAAACAGTTTGGAAAAATCACGGCGGCTCCGCTTCTGAAATTTTATATTGATTCGCTGATAAAAAAATACTCAAAAAAAACGGAAATATTCGGGTTTTATGATAAAATAAATGAGCAGAGTATGGAAATGTACCGCAATCTGGACCGGATGCTGATAAAAGAAAACGAAAAATTTTCCCTGACGATGAATGATATAAATAAAAAACTTAAAAAACTGCAGCTTAAAAAAGAACTGGAATCCATTGACACGCGAAACGACCGTAAATACCAGGAACTCTTTCGGGATTATAAAAAAAAAGAATCGATTATTTTCAAAGAACTTCTTACTGCTATTTACAAGGCCAAAACCAGAGTCAGCAAGCAGCTTAAAAACGAGGAAAACAGTAAATTCCGGTATCAAATGGAAAACGTCGCTTCGGTATTTGATAAAAAAACCGAGGCTTGGGCCGAAACCTGTTTGGCAAAAAAAACCGAGGCATCCGGAGACAAAGCATTACTATTGGCGGCCGAAACTGAAAATAAAAAACAGCAGGCCCAGATTAATCTTGAGTTTGCCTTTGCCAAAGATAATACCCTTATGAGGTATGAAGAAAAAAACAGCGACTATGCATGGCAGGATTATCTTACGCACATGGTCTATGTGAGTACCGAAGAAAAACGAAAAACCATGGCTGTAGGCATGTACCTAAAAAATATCGGAAAATCTTTTACCTATGAAACGGAAAAAGATCCGCTGCCTGTGTCCCTGGGGGCTGATTATAATTATGAATTTGTCAAAACGGAGAATTTCAACAGTATTTTTTATCTGCATTACGGATATTCTTCCCTCGAAAATCACAGTTTCGGCGGCGGCATTATGTACCGGTTTATTGATATGATTGAACTCAGACACGGACTTTCCTACGAAAACGGCGAACTGGTTTTTGGAAGCGCTGCTGCCCTCATGTTTAATCTCGCGCTGATGAATTGCCGTATCGATGCCGGTATTAAAACAGAAAAAAATTTCGGTTATCTTTTCAATATCGGCCTTTCGGTGCTGTTTTAGTATGCGCTGTTTTTTGACGTCTGCTGCCGCCTTTTTTTTCCTGGCTTTACAGCTGACTGCCGAACAACCGGCAATTTTTATCATAGCAGCGGATTTTATCAAAGCTCTTAAAAATAAAAACCGCGAGCAGATCACGCTGCTGTCTGAAGAAAAAATGCAAATAAGATTTTATGATAAAAAAGAGTTGACTGCCTGCATGAACCGGTATATCAAAAACGAGATTTCCGCAATTGACTATATGCAGATTATCAGCGGTAATAATATTTTTATTTTTTTTGATACCTCCCGAAACGAAGAAAGAAAAATAATGAATTTTCAGTACCGCACTGAAATTTACCGGGAAACAGTGGAATTCCGCGAAAAAAGCATAGAGTATTTTTACCTGAAAGGCATTATGACGGTGCAAAACCGCAAACTCAGGCCGGCCGGTTCGGTAATTTCCCAGAACGAAGAACGTTATGATGTAGAAATGGATTTTTTACCGGCTGCCGAAGGCAGGGAAGGCTTCAGGGTTTTTGGTTTTGTTTTAAAAAAAATAAATTAACCGTCAAGCCGGAAAAATTCCAGTTCCCGGATAATTTTCCCGGCAGCCGGGTCATTCTTTATCTCTCCGGCAAGTTCTTTTATGTTTTTGATTTTACTGTTATACAAACTAATTGAGCTGTTGAATAATTCTGCCAGGCCCTTCATTTCGTCGTTTTTACGCAGAAATATCTTTTGGGTAAGATCGCCGTTTTTAACAGCTTCCAGGGTGCGGCCGAAGCGGTAAACCGGCCCGGCTATACGGTGGGTGATCTGTAAAAAAAGAATAAATATAACAAACAGTGATATTATAACCGAAAAAACAAAAATTTTTAAAATGTTGGTTTTCATATTTTCTTTTGATAATTCCAGCATAAGAAAAGATTTTTTTTCTTTTTCAAGTTTTTTTACGGCGCTTTCGTCAGTTGTGTCTCCGCTGGTCTGCGCAGTTATGGAAATCATATTGCCTGCGATTGTATCCCGGCTTTTAACCATTTCGCCCGTATTGATAATCAGAATACCAAGTGATGCCGAAAAAATAAAAATGAGATTGGTGATAAAGACCCAGGCAATGAATCTTAACTGCAGATTTTTATTTATTAATACTGTTTTTCTTTTATAAATTCCCGGTTTCACAAGGCGCCCCTGCTGAAAAAATAGTTTTTCACAGACATTGTCCAAATAGTACTATAGAGAATAAAAATCGTCAATCTGGGGTGCAAATTTATTTCTTG
>DNNS01000148.1:0-659 GCA_003497555.1 Spirochaetia bacterium | reverse complement strand
CCCAAGAAAAAAAATTATACCCTCATCTGATCATGTTTTTTCTATAAATTCCGGGAGATACACCTGTATGGCGTTTAAATAATCTTGAAAAATGATATTGATCATAAAAACCGCATTTTACGCAAATATCTTTTATTCTGAGACTGCAATCCTGCATCAGCTGAATTGCATGACTCATGCGTTTTATACGTATATATTTTTCAGGAGATATTCCGGAGTGCTTTTTAAATGCTGTTGAATAATAACTTAATGTTATACCTTCCATTTCCGCCAGTACAGCTATTGATATTTTTTCATTGAAGTGCGCATTTATATATTCCACACTTTTTGGAAAAAACGTTTTATGGCTGTGCCTTAATTCAATAAAGGCATTCAATATTTTATCCAGAATATCCATAATGGTTTTTTTAATATGAAGCAGTGCAGCAGCAGAATGATTCATCTGGTTCTTTTTATAGTCAGCTAATTCTTTAAATAAAAAAACAATATTTCCCCTGTAGGAAGGTATTATAAACGGTATTTCAATTGAAATTGTATCCGGCTCCAAAGTAAAATTTTTTGGATTATTTGGGGATGCAGGGGCAAAATGAATAAAATAGCATGCGGATGGTATACCTGCAGGTACAAGCTGATGCCTGATGCCCGGCGGTATTATCAGG
>DNNS01000562.1 GCA_003497555.1 Spirochaetia bacterium | reverse complement strand
GCTGCTGCCGGCAGCAGTATGACTGTCAGTCTGAAAGTGCTTGTTTCCAATAATGCCATATTACTGCGTAAAGAGAAAAATGAATCCGATGAATTCAGTATAAACCCGCATCGGAATAAACTTACTCTGGCAGTTAAAAATTATGGAGGCAACTGGGAAACGCTTTCTACAAAAAACAGTCTGGCTGTAAAGACCGAAGTTTATTCCCATCTGCTGCTTACTGCAGGAATAAACACCCTGGGAATGTTTGCAGTAATGCACATGAAAGAAAATGCCTCCGGGGGAATACGTGTTGCCAACCGGATGTTCATGCCCGGAGTAAATAATCTGTGCGGCCGGACTGTTATCGGTTTTTCCAACAATGAGAATGAATCCGTTACGATCAGGATATATGATATCAGGGGGGTTAATGTTTACCAGAAAGCATTTTCCCGCATGAATGTTTTCGCCTGGGATGGGGTAACGGACAAAGGCGATTATGCCCGGACCGGAGTTTATCTGGTAAATATTATTGTAGGCGGCAGCCTCGACCGATCGTATACTACTCATGTATATGCTGTGAGATGAAAAATTCCTGTAAGCAGGCTGTCGATTTGAGACAATGACAGGCTGCCGAAAGGGGTTCAGAATCCGAAGAGTTCGCAAAAATGCATCCGGAGGCCTACTATTTTATACATTGAGAATTGCATTTTTGCAGGCGATGAAGCAGATGGGTTCATTTCGGCATCCTGAGCGGTATTTTATACTGCCGCTGTCTTGCGGTAATGCCTGCGGTATTGTCCCGGAGTACGCCCGTTCTGCGCCTTGAAAAGTTCAATAAAATAATTGACATTATTAAATCCAAGGCGCAGGGCAACAGCCGTAACAGAAAAATTTGTCTGCTGAAGCAGAAGCTCTGCGCGTTCCACCCTGAGGCGGTTAAGCCATGAAGATGGGGAAAGACCTGTAAATTTTTTAAAACTTCGGGCAATATGCGGCGCGGTTAGATCGTAACGGCTGTAAATTTCTTTAAGACTAAATTTGCTTTCATCTGCAGCGGAAAACTCAAGAATAATGTTCTCCAGCCATGACGGCATAAGGGGTTTTTCAGGCATTTGATTATTGACGCGCGTCCCATAGCAGCAGCTCATAAGAATATCTAATAAGAATTTAAAAAATAAAATTCCTGATTCGTTTTCGCGCTGTTTGCGGAAAAGTTCCAGGGCGGCGTTTTCAAGAGAATGAAAAATATTTAAATCCGGAATAATGCGAGGATCTTTAATTGCAGTTAATAAAACAACCGGCCTTATCTGCAATAAATTAGCCAGCTGCGGTATAACTGCGCACGGAAAGGCAATGTTTACAAATTTACCGCTTTTCATTGCCAGCGAGTGCGTGTCTTTTTCATTGACAAAAAAAATTGTGCCGGACCCGAGTCTGATTTTTTTATTATTGATTTGCTGAATTATTTCTCCTTCAATGACAAGAATAATTTCATGAAAACCGTTATGTTTATGCTCAAAACAATAATAATTTTTCCGGGCAGTAATGGCAGCGTTATAAAAACGATTGCTGTGAAAAAGATTTTTTGCTTCAATAATCTGCATAATATCAAATAATTGATATAAATTATGCTACGATTGCAGCAAATAATCAAATACATAATATGTATTTGATGTGATTTTTTTTCTTGGCCATGCGTCTTTAGTCTGCAGAAAATGATAGACAATGGGACATACTCTTTTTTTCTCNNTCATCTGTCCGCTAAAATTTAGTACACAGGGGCGGGCTTTGTTGTTTTATTTACCCAAGAAATAAATTTGCACCCATATGTATTAAATTAGTCCCGGTTTTCTGCTTAGATGAAAATAAGCGCTTATTTTAGAGGCTTTCCGGAAAATCAGTATTTTATAAGAATATTTTTTATTTTAGCTGCCAAATAATATATATCGAAATTTTAATTATCAAATTTTTTTAAACTGATATAAAAACCATAATTATTGTATAATTTAATTGTGAAACAATCAGTATATATTGACACTACAATTCCCAGTTATTTTTTTGATAATCGCAAATCGTTTCAATATTTAATTACGCAAACAAAAAATTGGTGGAAATTTGAAAGTATAAAATATCTATTATTTACTTCCAATGAAGCAATAGCAGAAGCAAATGCAGGAAATTATCCTAATAAAGAAAAATGTGTTTTGTTTCTAAAAAAAACCAAAATCCTTCCTAAACATCAAATGATTTCTGAAATAGCTGAAATCTATATGCAGAATTTTTTAATGCCAAAAGAGTTAACCGGGGATGCTTTTCATCTCTCCTACGCTTCATTTTACAAAATCGATTTTCTTTTAACCTGGAACTGTAATCATTTAGCCAATTCTAATAAAAAAAAACATATTCAGGCGATTAACGCAAAATTAAATTTATTTATTCCTGAAATCGTGACGCCATTAACATTAATTTCCGAGGAGAATTAAATGGAAGATATCCTTATTAAACAAAAGCATGATTTTCAAAAAAAAATCTCGCAAGAAGTAAATTTTAATGTAAAAGAATACTATAATAAAATTAATAATATTGTCGACCAAATGATTAAAGAAAAAAAAATAAAATTTAAAAAAAAATAATTTCACTGTATTAATATATTTAAATAATAATATAGTTTTCAATCTGCTCTTTTGAATCCAACCGGGTTTAATTCCTCGA
>DNNS01000473.1 GCA_003497555.1 Spirochaetia bacterium | reverse complement strand
TCTGCGAACAACCTTTCCATTTTTATGGTTTTTAGTATTTCACAAATATGTAATTTTTCATTAAAAATATAAATTAAGTGAACCTCTGAGACCTCGGGTTTGATCCATAAGATCTACCCCGGCAAGATCAAGCGAAAGAAAAGAAACCAGTACGGCACGCAGGCCGATATTTACAATACCGCGCTGTACTGATTGATTAAGCATACCCGGACCGCTGTGCCGATATGGATAATTGGCAAAATCAGCCACTAAAAAAAGTTCAGGAATAAAAGCCTGCTGCATAAAACCGATATGAAAATTGATATCGCGGCGCAGGGCAGATTGAAAAGTATATCCTATACCCAGTGAGGTACTGCCGGAACCCATCCGGCCGAGTTTAAAATTCACCTGCCAGGCAAAATACAGATTAAAAGCCAGCCCCTGGGAGTTATGTACGGGAATTTCAAACCATCCGCCCAAAGCTGCTGATTTGGAAAAACGTAATTTTACGCCTGATAAAATCGGAGCCAGTGCCGGAGAATTGTCTGGTAAAATATCCCAGGCTGCTCCGAATTCCAGACCGAATTTTTCTTTACTGACCGGAGTAAAATTAAACGCCGGGGTGAGTGTATGACTGTCAAAGCCTGTATAATGAAAACCGGCAGTAACTTTTTTGGAATAAGGAGTAGTAACCGCCGGCACACTGATAAATCCATCCGCGCCGGCAGAATAAGTTGTTGAGGCAAAAAGCGCTGAATATGAAACAAAACAAATTATTATAAAAACTATTTTTTTCATCATTGCCCCCGGCTGAATTTCGTTATATGATGCCTATATTATAATACATAATGAATATTATGCAAGAGCTGCACTCCTTACAAATTCCTACTTTTTNNTCATGGAGCATACTCTTTTTTTTTATTTTTCGTGAGAATTTATTTCAATAATTTTATCAAAAATATATTTTGTTTTGCATACCCAAGAAATAAATTTGCACCCTATACAACGTTGTTTTTTGCCTAAAAACGGGATATACTTTATGTAAATGAAAAAAGGAAATTACTATTAAAATACGCAGGGAAGCCATACTCGGCTCGGTTTTTATAGTTTCATTTTTTTTTATCATATCAAAAATCGCAGGTTTTGCCGAAAAACAGGTTATTGCTTATTTTTTCGGCACCAGTATGCAGGCCGACGCCTATTTTTTTGCCGTAAATCTGTGTTTGATTTTTTTTATTTTTTTTGAAGAACTTATACAGCCCTGCTTTCTTCCGGTTTTTTTAAATCTTAAAAAAAAATCCCCAAAAGACAGTCATGCTTTTTTTTCCGCTTTTTTTATTTATTTCTCCTTTATTCTTGCCGCTCTTACAGCGCTATGCTATTTTTTCCCCCAAAATATAGTTTCCCTGTTTGCCCCGGGATTCAGTAAAGAAAAAATCCTGCTCAGCGCACAAATCTTTAAAATCATGTCTTTAGCGGTATTTTTCCAGGGCCTCTCCGTACTTTTATATTATTATTGCAACAGTTTTAAATTTTTTTTCATTCCTGCTTTTTCCCATGCAGCGCAGAAATTATTTTCCGCCCTGGGAATTATATTACTGGCGCGCTTCTGGGGAATTAAAAGCCTGGCAGTTTCTTTTTTTATAGCCTGCGCCGTACAGTTTTTAATAATATGCGCCGGAATGCTTGCAAAAAAGATTTACAGTTTCGGCCGTTTTCATTTTGCCCGTACCGGTTTTAAACAAATACTGCTTCTTATGCTTCCGCTGTTTGTCGGCAATATTTTTTCCATTATAAACGGCAGGGTAGATGATGCCTGCGCTTCGCTCCTGGAGAACGGCGTGTTGTCAGCGTTAAATTACGCAAAAAAAGTAGGCGATGTACCCTTGCTTCTGCTGCCCTACAGCCTCGGCATTGTTCTTTTCCCCTATTTTTCCGATCTGCAGGCGGATAGCGGAAACCGTGAAAGCCTCAAGTCTCTTGGGGAATTATTCAATAAATGGTTTATAATATTATTTTTTATTTTTTCCCTGCTGGAAATTTATATTCTGGTGATGAACAGGGAAATAATCTCTTTTGTCTACCGGCGCGGAGCTTTTTCAGCCCAGTCAGTACAGTGGACAGCTGAAGCCTTTTTCTGGCGTTCTACCGGTATGGTTTTTTTTGCCCTGGAAATGATCATAATGCAGATGTATTTTTCCTGCAAAGATACCGCCACCCCGATTATCACCGGTATTGTCTGCGCACTGCTGAATATCGGATTTACTATTATTTTTACGCCTCATTTTCAGCATATCGCAATTGCCTCGTCCTACTCCCTGCAGAAAATTTTAAAGGTAATACTGCTTATGTTTTTTCTGCAAAAAAAAATCGGTTTGTTTAACTCCGGGTTTCTGCCGGGACATATAAAAAAATTCATTTTCTATGCGCTGCCCCTGACTTTACTGCTGCTGGCCGGTAAATACACATACGAACACTTTTCTCCCGGCACAGGTTTTTTTTCTACCGCTTTTAAACTGGGGCTAACCTCAATAATTTTTTTTCTGCCTGCGCTGATTATGGCGCGTTATCAAAAGACATTTTTTATGCATGAGTTCACGGAAACAGTATATTCAGCCCTAAAAAATAAAATCGGTTAATCTTGAAGAAAATAAAGCTTGTTTATATTCTTGAAGCCATGGCCGGGGGCACCAAACAGCACGCTGTAAATCTGCTTCTGAACCTTGATCAAAACAAATTCGACATTTTTTTTATTTATTCGAATTTACGCCGGTGTTTTTCGGATCAGGAAAAAGAAAAATTTTTATCAGCCGGCATCCGCCTTGTTGATATACCCATGACCAGGGGAATCTCCGCTGTCAATCTGCGCGCCATTGCTAAAATCAGAAAAATATTATTACAGGAAAAATTTTCCATTATTTATACCAACAGCACCATTGCCGGGATATGCGGAAGGCTGGCTGCCATTTCAGCCGGTACGGGCAGGGTTGTTTACAGCCCGCATGCCTATTATTTTCTAATCAGTAATTTTTTTCCAATCAGATATGCTTTAATACTTCTTGAAAAAATACTTTCGTTTTTTACGGATTATTACATTGCAGTTTCAAAGTCAGAATCCGGACTAACCCGCAGATTTATCACCGGAACAAAAATAATTTATACGATTAATAATTTCCTGCCCCGGGAAATTATTTCCGGCAGCCGTACCAAGCCCACCGGGATATCGCATGACACGGTGTCGGATGTGCTATTAGTCACCCGCTTTAAAAAACAAAAACGCACGGAACTTTTTATTGAAATCGCCGAAAAACTGCTTGAAAAAAAAGATTTATGCATCAGAATTATTGGCGCCAGCGAGGGCAGTGAAAAAATTCTAAGATTAATAAAAAAGAAAAATCTTCAACACAAAATATTTTTCCATACCGAAATCAGGCCGCCGCTGCTTTATACGTTTATTGCCGGTGCCCGTATTCTGGCTAATGTCTCAAGGTTCGAAGGATTATCTTATAATATGATCGAAGCCTTTGCCTTTAAAAAAACTTTTATATCTTTTGCAGTAACCGGCCTGCAGGACGCAATTAAAAATAATTATAACGGTTTTCTGATAAAAGATCGGGATACAAGCGCCTTTGCCGAAAAAATATTAATACTGCTTGAACAAGACAGCATCAGACGGAGAATCGGCAAAAATTGTTTCCGTGCATACAAAAATAAATATTCCCTGCCGGGCAATATTAAAAAATACGAAACGGTATTTGCCAGAATATCCCGGGCGGCCGGACTATTTTAAAACAAAACTCTCGCGCCCTGTTTACTCCATAGCCGGTTTTATAAACTCCTCAGGCGTTTTATCTGCCGTTCCGGCCATCCTGCGGGGCGGGAATTAATCTTCCGCTCAAATAAAAACCCTTTGACCCATAACTTAAAACCTGCCCGATTATACATGCTTTTTGCCTGTCCTTCCATTCATTTTCCGCAGTAATGCGCTTATAATCAATTAATGAAAAAATCTTCTGCTGAAATTATTCATACTGCTTTTGACAGGGGAATAGCGGTTCCGGCCTTTAATATACCATACCTTCCCATGATGGAACCTGTGATTAGAGCCCTTTCCGATACCGGCAGTTTCGGTTTCATTATGGTTGCACGGCTGGAATGGATAAAATTTGAATCCGGATCGCCGGAAAAAATAGCAGAAAATTATCATCGCCTGAAAAATGAAAACCACACGCGTCTGCATCTTGATCATATTCCGGTGATTGATGAAGATAACCTGCGGGTTGATTTCATGTCTGTTCTGGAACGCGCAGTCAAGGCGGGTTATGAATCTCTCATGATTGACGGATCGCGTCTCGGTCTTTCCGAAAATATCAAATGCACGCAGGATGCAGCCGGGTTTGCGCATCAGCATAATATCCCTATCGAAGCGGAGCTGGGAGCGGTACTGGGCCATGAAAAAGGCCCGCTTCCTTCATATGAAGAACTTTTTGCTTCCGGCCGCGGATTTACTTCCATAGCTGAAGCCGGCGCCTTTATTTCTGCCAGCGGTGCGGACTGGCTTTCGATAGCTGCCGGAAACATACACGGCCCTATCAGTGAGGCAGCGCGTACACAACAAAAAATACAAGCCAGGCTTGATACTGCGCATATTGCCGGAATCAGGGAAAAAGCAGGAGTCCCGCTGGTACTGCACGGCGGAACCGGCATACACCGCGACTATGTGCAGGAAGCTATAAAAAATGGAA
Organism: Spirochaetia bacterium; assembly: GCA_003497555.1. Taxonomy (GTDB): domain Bacteria; phylum Spirochaetota; class UBA12135; order UBA12135; family UBA12135; genus UBA12135. Next base: position 193 of record DNNS01000473.1, on the reverse strand, counting down.
TTGCCAAAATTAATATTGCTACTGCCATCCGCCAGCCCTATGAAAAAAAACTGAATTGCGGAACCGGTGCGGCTCAGAATGCGGTATATGAAGCCATGATCCATATCATAAATAATGAACTGGCAATTTCCGGACTGGCAGAAAAACTTGCGTAATAAACTGCCGCCGGCAGAGCTGGTAGTTTTCTTTTGGG
>DNNS01000474.1 GCA_003497555.1 Spirochaetia bacterium | reverse complement strand
GGGCAGAAATACCAGCACCGGCAGATTCTATCTTTAAAGCATAACCGCCTTTTTCAGAAGGAAGCGGAGGGATTTTTGCCAATAATTCAAGATTTCCATTATTATGCCATACGAAAGAATATTGTCCGATTTTTGAAGATTCCTTAAAAGAACAGCCTGCTTTTTTTTTCTGAATATAATCAAGCTCGTCAATGAACATGGTGCAAGCATTTTTATCTCCCGAAACGGTATTCCATTTCAAGCCGTCAACAAATTGGTTTTCAGTTTTAATGCTTTTCGGCATCGGCATGATTAAAAATCTTCTATCAACGGGCGCAGGAGCAGTTTTGTTTTCTGCAGGGCTGATTCTATTTACGGTGTTTGAATCCTTGATATCCGTTTTTATTGATGCAATCAGAATTTCTGCGCCCTCTGGAAGAGTGCCGATGAAAAAACCGGGCAAGCGCAGACGTTTTTGTTCATAACCGGAAGCAACAGTAATGCTTACCGGAATTTTCTGCCACTGCCCGTCAAAATCAATAATTTTGGCTCCGGCATAGGCGGGGCCGCCAATCTCATTAAAAGCCAGCTGCAGGGCGCCTTTTATTATTTGGCTGCTTTTAATTAAAACCGTAATATTATATTTACCCGCTCCTAATCCTTTTTTTACCGGATAGATCTGAATATCACTATGTTTTTTCTCTGCAGAGGCAGCAATTATTTTTATTTTTAAAGCGCCAATACCGTCTGGAGTCTGTGTAGCTTTATCAATTGAAACTTCTGCCTGCGTTCCGCCTAAAAATTTTGTCTCTGTCCATTTCGGCAAAGCTGCCAGGCCGGAATAATTGTATTCAAGTGCCGACTGAGGATAAATTGCCTGTATTTGGGAATATATTAAAAATAGAAAAGAAAGAGTTTTTATTTTTAATATATTCCGCATAATTACTCCTTATGTAACAATATTATCTAAAGAAAAATTTAAACTAAATTTTCGTCCTCTAAACAGATATAATATCGCAACATCATACTCTGGAAACAAGATTGCTTCATCGAATATAACCGGTAAAACCTGTACCGAACAGTTACCAAACATAACGGCTGCTGCTGTATTACTATCAAGTACTTTTGCCTTATAAAGACAGATAATCCAGGCCAGATCGATTTTTGTACAATATAACAATCAATCAGTATACTTTTATTTATCCTTTTCCTGTTCTTTTTGAATTGGAGCGCATTCTGTTGATTTTTTACACCGGGGCATGCATATCAATCCCCACAATCATGAGAGTTTGGATAAGGTGTTTTAAAGTTGCGCAATATATTTATAATTATCTCCTTACCGAGCTATAATTATACTCAATTTATATTGTTATATTATAATCCATTAAAAAATAAAAAAAAATGGCCAATAATATGATTTTATTGTATTATTATTCTGTATGTATAAAAGTGAACGTTTTCAGCCGGAAACACCGGAATTTATCAAACAATCGTGGCTTAAAGTAATCTATAAAAACCACACATATGTTCCGTGTTTGTTTAGACTGCGTAAACAATATTTTTCTGCAGATGAAATTAAAACTTTAAATCCGAAAGGATATCAGCACTGTCATAAAATTTACCATTTTGTTTACTATCTTAAAGGATCAAACACTATTCTGATTGATAATCGGGAAATTAAAGTGAGGTCAGGACAAATGGTTCTTATTGATCCGGATACATATCATGATGTTATGCCGAGGGTACCTGTTGACTGCACTTTTATAGTTTTAATGATTGTGTACCGCAGCTTGGATTCTGATCTGGATGTACCTTTCTCCGAGCTGCTTAAATTACTTACCGGCATGGATATTAAAAACGAATTAATCCTTGAAGATAGCGCCGGGAGCATACGAACGGCCTTTGAGTATATGGATAAATACATATTGAAAAACCGTGACAGATGCCCGGAATACACAGGATACGGCCTGATGGCGCTCTTCAACGAAATTATTGGTATCAGGTTTGGCCGTAATAATACACATCAGATTCCTGATGATATTTTAACTGCGCGGCAGCATTTGATAGAAAACTTTAATAAAAATATCACTATCAAAGATTTAACCGAGTTAACCGCATTAACACGTTCATACCTGATGGTAAAGTTTAAAAGGTATTGTGGCCTAAGCCCCATAGATTTCCTGATTAATGAACGTATTGAAAGAGCAAAAACATATCTCGGTTTAACACAGCAAAAAATCAAGGAAATTTCCCTACTATGCGGATTTAATTCTGATTTTTATTTCAATAAAATTTTTAAAAAAAAAACCGGTCTGACACCCGGAGAATTTCGTAAATCAAATAGTATTATGATTGAATGAGATTCCACTAATACCTTCAATGATCTATAAATTCCAACTCCAGGTATAAATTTTCTCAAATTATTACATTGTTGTAGAAATAATTAATGCGAAAATACATTAATTAAATAAAGAGGATTTTGTCTGATTTTTTTTCCAATCAATTCTGCCATGGAACCGGCTTCTACCAGTTTGGCATCAGCCAATCCTATTTTTCCGTTTTTCTGAAAAGAAGCCTTTACTATTTCATTCTCCACTTCCGGGCAGTTGTAGCGGCGAGATAATCCCGGCATATGCGGCTGGGTCGGAACTACCCAGCACCTGCCTTCCAAATCAATAACCACAGGCCGGAAAATCTCAGCGCAAACAGTAGGCGCCCCATTGACATTCTCAATATAATGCAATGAGGTATTATTACCATGCCCAACTCCCAAAAGAAGAATTTTTCCATTCATTTTAATCAATTTTTCATATGGTGAGCCTTTCCCGACTGATACAGTACAAAACTGATGATCCTTAAGAATCTCCTCTGCATGCGCACCATAACCGGCTGTGCAATGAGTAGGCGATAATGAACGGATAACACCTTTCCGCAAACGGAAGGTCTCGGTAATAAGTCCCATTTCCGACGGAGAGGTACGAAGGTCAAAAATACAGCTTTGACGCAGGATTTGATGTTCTCCCCCGCTCTGGAAAGATGGCATTAAAAGCGTTCCCTTTTCTCCCAGTGCTTCCCAAAGCGCGTCAATCACAGTATCCGCACCGCCTTCAATATGGCCCATACGCGAAAGCGAACTGTGGGCCAGGAGAATATCTCCTTTCCGAATACCGATATTTTTTAAGTCCAGAACCAGTTGTTGTCTGTTTATAGATTGATTTGCAGGTTCCATAATTTTAATTCTCCTAAATATTATTAGTATATATTTAATCCGGGCAGCAGTCAATTTAAAAATATTGAGCATTCCAAAACAGCTTTCCCGATTATATATTATTGAAACAAGGTATAATACAAATTGATATTTTTGTCATTATAAAAAACTTAGATTTAAAAAAACACTTAAAAAGTTCCATTTTTTTTTACAGAAGAGATTCCCAAACAGAGCAGGATAAATCATCAAGCAACAAGCTGGACATTATACAAACAACAGTTTTTATAAAATCAAAAAAATACCGGAAATATCAAAAAAATCCATTGACAGTTCACTATATACTATATATACTATTACATAATGAAAGTTAAAATGAATAAAAAAGTAAATCGCTGTTTTTTTCAATAATCCGCAGGCAATACCGCATGTCGAAAATAGAGAAAAATAAATGAAAAATACTTCTTTGCGTTTATGGTATAAAAAACCCGCCCGGGAATGGACAGAAGCTTTACCCGCAGGCAACGGAAGGCTGGGGGCCATGATTTTCGGCGGAGTTGAAAATGAATTAATTCAGCTGAATGAAGAAACCATCTGGAAAGGGCGGAGCCGGACGCGTTATAATCCGCAGGCCCTGAAAGGGCTCAAAGAAGCCCGGACCTGTATTTTTAAAGGCGACACGGTGCGGGCATCAAAGATAGTTGAAGAAAAAATAGTTGCTGTTCCGCCGGTTATAGAATCATATCAGCCGCTCGGCAATCTGCATATCAGTATGCCGGGAATTACCCGCTGCACCGATTTACATTTGTCCGGAAAACGCGATCAGTTAAAAAACACTTCCCCGGAAAGCGGACTTCCGGAAAATTACTGCCGCGAACTCGATCTGTCAACAGGCATTGTCCGTACGGAATTCAACGCAGGGCAGGCGCATTTTACCCGGGAAGTATTCTGTTCATATCCTGATCAGGTTATTGTTGTACATATAGGATGCAGTAAGCCCGGAAGAATTTTCTGCCATCTTTCCATGGATCGATCGGAAAATGCCAGTACAGTTCTTTCGCGGCTTGATACCATAACGCTTTCCGGAGAAGTGGAAAAAGACGGAATTAAATTTTTCAGCGAGATGTATATAAAAACCGAGAGCGGCTCCCTGAATGCAGTCGGGAACACCCTCCGTATTGACGATGCCGATGAAGTAACACTGCTTATTGCCGCGGCCACAAATTTTAACAAAAACGATCCGGCAGGGATATGTAAATCATACATCAAAGCAGTGAAAAATAAATCCTATAACGAAATCAGGAATTCCCATATTGCCGATTATCAGAAATTATTTCAAAAAACAGCGCTAAATCTTGAAAATTGTGAAAACAGCATTCTTCCCACGGACGAGAGGATCGCAGGCATAAAAAATTCGAATCAGGATCCTGATTTTTTTTCCCTGTATTTCAATTACTGTCGATATCTGCTGCTATCATGTTCAAGGCCGGGGACTCTTCCGTCCCATCTGCAGGGAGTGTGGACCGATAAAATCATAACCCCCTGGAACAGCGCTTATGTTTTCAACATTAATCTGCAGATCAATTACTGGCAGGCTGAAGTGTGCAGTCTTTCCGAATGCAGTCTGCCCCTGTTTGATTTTCTGGAAAAACTGGTTCCCTTTGGAGAAAAAACGGCCAAAAAACACTATCAGGCACGGGGCTGGGTTGCTCATCATATAACCGATATTTTCGGATGTACGGAACCCATGGACGGCACGCACGGAGTCTGGCCCATGGGCGGAGCGTGGATTTGCCTTCATGCCTTTGAACACTATCTTTTCAGCGGCGATAAAAAATTCCTCAAAACGCGCGCGTTTCCCCTGATGAAAGGCGCTGCGGAATTCATGCTTGATTTTCTGATTGAAGCTCCGCCGGGTATTCCGGCAGCGGGAAAACTGGTGACTAATCCGTCGCATTCCCCGGAAAACAGTTTCCGCCGGGCAGACGGAAGCGTTTCCAAACTGACATACGGAGCAAGCATGGATCTGGAAATTATTTACCGTCTTTTCCAATGCTGTCTCCAGTCTATTGAAGCCCTGGGCCTGAAAACCAAGAAAGATTTAAAATTCAGATCCGAGATTGAATCTGCCATGCAGCGGCTCGCTCCGGTGGTAATAAGCAAAAAAACCGGAGGTATTCAGGAATGGATTGAAGATTACGAAGAAACGGATCCCGGGCACAGGCATATATCCCATTTATTCGCGCTCTTTCCCGGATGTATGATTACAGATAAAAATTCCGATTATTTTCAAGCTGCGCGCAAGACCCTGGAAAGGCGGCTTGCTTCTGATTACAATGCCCAGGGCTGGAGTCTGGTATGGATTGCTCATTTCTGGGCGCGCCTGCAGGACGGCAATAATGCCTGGAAAACCCTTGAAAGAATTGTTAAGGAATTCAGCCTGCCGAATCTGTTTTCTACAGCGCACGGCAACCCGCAGGTCGGTGACATTGAGGGTTTGTCATCGGCAATTGCCGAAATGCTAATACAAAGCCATGACGGGGAGATTCACCTGCTGCCGGCTTTGCCTGATGTATGGACAGACGGAGAAGTACGGGGTCTTAGAGCCAGGACCGGCTTTGAAATCGATATACAATGGAAAAACGGAAAACTGGATAAAGCCTATATTTCATCCGGAGCCGACAGAATCTGCCGCTTTAGAACCAAAGAATCTGTCAGAATACAATGTTCCGGTACAGCTGTTGAATTTGCAAAAACCAGCGGTAATGTATATACTTTTAAAGTTATAAAAAACATGAAATATCTGATTTATGCTGCAGTTTAACATCTTTATTTACCCGATACAGATTAAAAAAATGCAGAAAATTTAACCGGAACCCTCTTATGAAATTTGCAGTAATCGGCGATTTTCACTTTTGTAACGTACCTCCGCTTGAAATGAAAGGAGGCAGCGCTGTTTATGATGATCGCCCGCGCTATCGGACAATTACTCTGCGTGAAGCGCCATCCTTTCTTGACGCTGTTGCTGCGGAAAAACCTGATTATGTCATCTGCACAGGAGATATCGTTGAAGGCGGATTATCAAATCCCCGTCAGGCTCTGCAGGAAGCAAAATTGTGCCTTGCTGAATTTAAAAAGCGGAATCTGCAGGTTCTGAGTACGGCCGGAACACACGAAAGCGAAACCGTCATGAAAAAATGCATTATGCCCGGGAATGAAAATTCCGGAATAATGCGCGGCCCGGGAAACGCCTTTTCTTTCAGCCGGGAAGGTGTTCATTTTTTATTTGTTGATTACAGGATGTTCGGCGAAAACTCCAGTCAACGGACATGGTTCACTCGTCTGCTTGAAGATATACCAAACAATGAATTTATCTCAATTGTTTCCCACGGTCCGCTTTTTCCCGTTGCCAGGCCTTTCTTTTCCGAACCGGATATGATTACTTTTATAAA
>DNNS01000392.1 GCA_003497555.1 Spirochaetia bacterium | reverse complement strand
ATCAAGTATTTTCTGTAGATTAAATATAGGCGAGTACCCCAAAAAAAAACCGCACACCATGAAGTATGAAGTTGACAAAAAAATTTGACAGGATATAATTATTATAATCTTTTATACTGGTTATTCATGACAGAAACTACCACTATTTCTCAAAACAGGCTGGCTCTTTTTTCTGAACAATATGACATTGAAAAATATGACAATATACCNNTTTACCAAAGAAGGTACAATTCTCGCTCCTGCAGGTCAAAAAATCTCCAAAGCACGCCTTAAAAATGTTTTTGTTATCCGAAAAGACAGTATTAACATCGGTATAAGTCACGGCGCTCCGGTAAAACATCTACATGCCGGTTCAAATGAAATGCAGAATATCCAGGAACCTAAACTGCAGAAAAATCAGACATACGAAGAAGAAACTGCGGAAGTTATTTCCCAAAAACTCGAACAGCTTACCTTTGAACCGTATGCCAAAATAAAACTGGCCCTGCGCACCAATGTACATCAGGTCAAGGAAATTTATCAGAAAAATATCATTGATAATGTTGTGTATCTTAATTCCAAAAATAACGAAAAAGTATCCACGACTATTGCCGATTATCTTGATAACCTGCTCGACAATCATCTTTACGCGGCCGATTATATTGATATGATTAACTCCATCCGCACCAAGGACAATTATCTCACTTTTGCCCATGCTACGGCTTCGGCCTTTTATTCCATTGCTATTGCCAAAAAACTCTATATGATGCAAGATGACTTGCTGATTAAAAAAAACGTCGGCAAATGGCTTTCCATAAAAACCTCCAGGCATAACAAGCCCATGACTCCGTATTCTTTTTCTGTTCAGCTGTTAAAATACATAGATAATCAAAAAGATTGTTTAGCGGTAAAATTCAATAATGATATCAGTAAAATACTTATTGAAAATCTGCATGATCTGATGCACGAATACGGCGAAATGAAGCTTGAAAAATATCCTTCCTTGTGCGTGCAACTGTCAAAACCGGCAAGAATTGCCATCGGCATGGCTGCTCTCAACATCGACATCGGTAAACTCTGCATTCCCGAAACCATTCTCAACAAGACAGATTCACTCAGTTCTGAAGAATTTGAAATCATGAAAGGCCATCCGGTTTTTTCAGTTAAAAAACTGAAAGAAGTGGATGTTGCAAATACCAGGGTGCTTTCCTTTATTCTTTTTCATCATGTTCTGGGCCCCGGCCGCGGTTATCCTGAAGTTACCCAGCCGACCCCGGTTGAGTCAAAAATTATCGCTTTGGCGGATATTTACGACGCCATGCGTTCCCCGCGTTTTTATAAAAAACCCTGCTCGCAGAGCGAAGCTCTGGCGCATCTCGAAGATCTGCATCAACATGGTTTTTTCGACAAAGCCCTTTATCTGGCCGCCAGACATACTTTTAACGAATTTAACCACGAGTATGTAACCGAACGCGTAAAAAAAAGTGTGGAATAATTTTTAATTTCGGGCTTTAAACAGAAATTTTAAAAGATAATTTAACCATATGATGCATCCCGATACCAGGCTTCAATATGTCAGCCAAGATATCGGAAACGGCGTATTTGCCGTTAAAAAAATTCCCAAAGGTACAATAACCGCAGTTAAAGATGCATGCGATCAAATCTTTACCGATCATGAATTTTCCGCTCTTCCGGAACTTATTCAGGAATCAATGAACAATCATATTTACCGTGATCACTGCGGAAATCTGGTTTTAAGCTGGGATTATGCCAAATACCTGAATCATTCCTGCTGCGCCAATACCATGCTTACCTGTTATAATTTCGAAATTGCCGTACATGATATCCTTCCCGGAGACGAAATTACCGCAGAATACGGCCTGCTTAATGTGCCTGAACCTTATGACCTTTTCTGCCGCTGTCCCGATTGCCGCGGACGACTAAGTCTTGATGATATCGATCGCTATGCCGAAAAGTGGGATGCACTGATACTTGGCGCCCTGCTTGATATAAAAAAACACCCGCAGCCTCTCTGGCCGCTGCTTAATTTAAATACCGCTTGCCGGCTTGATGATGTTCTTGTTAACCCGTCTGTTTATTCTTCCGTGCGTAATCTTAAATGGCGAGAGAATCGTAAATATTAACGGCAAGTATACGCCTCAAGCAGTTCAGACGGCCCTGAGGCTATGATTATTTTCCCAAATTTTTTTCTATCCACTCCAGGCGTTTTTTAAATTCTTTTTCTTTCCCCAGTTCGCCGGGAACATAATATTTGCGGTTTTCGGAAAGATATTTCTGCGGCGCATAATGCCAGGGAAAATCATGAGGATATTTATATACCGCCCCGCTGCTGCGCGCAGCTGATTTTTCCGATATCAGGTGATCGGGCGGAGAAAGCAGAACCCCGTTTTCGATATCAGCCATGGCTTTATCTATAGAAACTACGGCGGTATTGCTTTTGGGAGCGCAGGCTAAATATAAAGTACACTCGGCAAGCACAATGCGCGCTTCGGGCATGCCGATAAAATCAATAACCGACAAGGCGGATGCTGCCATATTAAGCGCCTGCGGGTCGGCCAGGCCGATATCTTCGGCTGCCAAAATGGATAAACGCCGGGCGATAAAACGCGGATCTTCACCGGCGCTCAGCATGCGCGCCAGATAATAAATCGCAGCGTCAGGATCGGTGCCGCGTACCGATTTGATAAACGCCGAAATAAAATCATAATGCTGATCTTCCGTAGAATCATAGCGCAGAAATTTTTTCTGAATGGCGCTCTGGGCCGTTTCGATATCAATTTTATAAACGCCGTTTTCCGTAAGCCGTGCATTAAGAAAACAGAGTTCCAGACTGTCGATTAATTTTCGCGCATCTCCGGCAGAAGATGAAATAAGAAATCCCAGAACTTCGCCGGCCAGATCAATTTTATACGAGCCCAGTCCTTTTTCATCCTGCAGGCAGCGCAGGGCAAGATTTTTTAAATCACTATCGGCCAGGGGTTTTAACTGCACCGGCTGCAACCGCGAGAGCAGGGCGGAGGTAATATAAAAAAAGGGATTGTGCGTGGTGGAGCCTATTAATAGAATATTCCCTTCTTCAATGGCGGGCAGCAAAGCATCCTGCTGCGATTTATTGAAGCGGTGAATTTCATCAATGAAAAGAATGGTGGTTTTTTCTTTTTTTTTATTCTGCTCGCCCTGCAGAATTTTTTCCCGCAGTTCCTTGACATTGGAAAGCACGGCATTAATGGTAATAAATTCGGATTCAGTGGCGCGGCAGATTATATGGGCAATCGTTGATTTACCCGTACCCGGCGGGCCGTAGAGGATCATGGAGCGCAGGCAGTCTTTTTCCAGCATGGTACTTAACAGCCTGCCTTCGCCGATCAAATGCTGCTGCCCGGCAACTTCCGCCAGGCTCTGGGGCCTGAGGCGCGTGGAAAGCGGAATATTCATTAACCTATAACAGCTTTTTTACAAAAGCTGCGATTTTTGAAACTCCTTTTTCAATCAGGCTCTCGCTGGTGGCATAGGAAAGTCTTACATGCCGATCGGATCCGAAACCTTCGCCGGGAACCACGACTACCCCTTCCGAATCAAGCAGTGCTTCGGCAAACTGATCAGGAGTGGCAAGTTCCCGGCCGTTAAAGGATTTTCCGAGCAGATCGCTGATTTGCGGAAAAACATAAAAGGCTCCCTGCGGTACGGGGCATTTTATGCCTGGGATATTATTCAGCAGATCAACAAGCAAATTTCTTCTTTTTTCAAAAGCCTGCCGCATGGTTTCCACACAGGTTTGATCCGAAGCCAGGGCAGCATAGGCGCCGTCCATGGCGAAAGAGACCGGTCCCGAGGTCTGATGGCTCTGTTATTTTCCGCAGGCTTTGGCAATATCAAGCGGCGCTGTAAGCCAGCCTATGCGCCAGCCGGTCATGGCGTAGGTTTTGCTTACACCATTTACAATTACAGTCTGTTTTTTTACAGCTTCGGAAATCTGGGCAATGGAAGTGTTTTTTAAACCGTCAAAAATAAGTTTATCGTAAATTTCATCGGAAATTATCATTATTTCAGGATGCTTAACCAGTACTTGAGCTATGGCAGCAAGTTCATTTCTGCTCATTACTGCTCCGGTTGGATTGGATGGATAATTCAGAAAAATTGCCCTGGTGCGCGCGGTTATGGCTTTTGTCAGAGCTTGGGGAGTAAGTTTGAATCCGCTGGCCAGAGTATCGACAAAAACCGGCACTGCTCCGGCGAGATTTACCATTTCTACATAAGACACCCAGTAAGGAGAAGGAATTATTACTTCGTCATTTTCCTGACATACTGCAAGAATTACATTAAAAAGCGAATGTTTGGCGCCGCAGCTTACTATGACATTTTCAAATCCATAATCGAGATTATATTCGCTTTTTAGTCTGGAAGCTATTATTTCCCGCAGGCGCTTTTGTCCTTCTGTAGGATTATATTTGGTATTTCCGCTGTTAAGCCCTTTGATACATGCCTGTTTGATATGTTCAGGAGTATCAAAATCGGGTTCACCGGCGCCAAACCCGATTATGTCTTTTCCCTGAGCTTTCAGATCTTTTTCTTTGGCTACCAGAGCAAGAGTGGAAGACGGTTTAACCTTGATTATTCTGTTTGCAAGTTTCATAAAAACTCCCTCCCTGGAAAATACCGTTTTAAAACGGTAAATTCGCTTAAAAA
>DNNS01000361.1 GCA_003497555.1 Spirochaetia bacterium | reverse complement strand
CTTCGCAGCAGATTATATTATTATCAAAACTTGCTCCGAAAACAATATCGCGGGCAGCCTGCACTGCATCAGCCGACTCGTCTACCAGCACCGGAGGATTGCCCGGTCCCGCAGCAATTACCCGCTTGCCGCTCTGCAGGGCTTCTTTTACCACTGCCGGGCCGCCGGTTACTACTAATAAATCCGTAAGCGGATGCCTCATAAGCTCACGGGCTGAATCAAGGCTGGTTTCACTGATACAGGAAAAAATATTCGGGCAGCCGGTATGCTTTTTACCCTCTGCATTAAGAATTCCGATAACATGGGCAGATACTTTTTGAGCCGATGGATGGGGATTAAATACAACAGCATTACCTCCGGCAGTCATACTGATGGCATTATTAATAATGGTTTCTGCAGGATTGGTAACAGGTAAAATGGAAGCAATTACACCGTAAGGTGCATGCTCGATTAATGAGAGCCCGCTATCGCCGGAAACAGCGCGCACGGCAAGATCTTCAGTACCGGGAGTTTTTTCTGCGGCCAGAGTTATTTTGGCTATTTTATCTTCGATGCGTCCCAGACCGGTTTCATTGTGTATACGCACGGCCGGGTCATCACGTTCACGGATAACCGCCGCTCTTAGGTCGCGTATTAAAGCCTCACGATTTGCGATTTTCATTTCACGCAGCAGGGGAAGCGCCCTGGTTGCAGATTGTACAGCTTCGTTAACAGTTGAGAAAACTCCTTCATGGTATTGCAGATCAATTTTACTTGGGCCGGACGCAGCGGCGTTTGCCTCTTCAAGTAAGCGTTTTACAATACTGCGTACAGTGTGTTCGTTTACTTTCAGCATAGCAGCCTACTTTTTATACACGGTTTTTCCGCGCGCACTCACAGTATCAACAATAGCCGCGACCACAGCGTCAACCGGTTTCTTATCTGTTTCCCTGTTTTGACGCGCTGAAGATCCCTGCACACAGAGTACAATTTCGTCTATCCCGGAATTCATGAGATCAGCGGCAACCAGTTTTTTCCCGGTTGGTTTGAGCTGATCATCCAGTTCCTCAAGAAGAGCGAACTTGAAATTTTCCAGTCCGGAAACCTTATGCGTGGCGACAATGTCGCCGATTACTCTGCAAATCAGCATTTACTTTGCTTTGGATGCGGGTGCGGATTTCAGCGGGAAAATATCTTCAACATTCTGATGCGGCCGCGGTATAATGTGTGAACTTACCACCTCGCCGACTTTTTCTGCAGCCCGGGTCCCGGCTTCTACCGATGCTTTTACCGCTGCTACATCGCCGCGTACGATAGCGGTAACATAACCGCCGCCGGTTTTCTCATAGCCGACAAGATCAACCTTGGCTGCTTTAACCATGGCATCTGCAGATTCTACCAGCGCGGCAAAACTTTTTGTTTCAATCATTCCAAGTGCGTCCATATTTACTCCTGAATTTTATATTACTATATTAATATCCGGCAACTTTACCGCCGCCCAGACGATAATCGGTTCCGCCGGTGATTTCCCCGGAAGAAAATTTTATGGCGTGCGCAGGCCCGCCGACTGCAGGAATTTTTAATAATTTTTTTCCAGTGCTCTTTAAGGTTTCCTGCCATTTAACCGGAGCATTTTCCTCAAGATAAATTTCATTACCGGCTTCATAATGCATACGCGGTGCATTTACTGCTTGGTCAACTTTCATGCCCCTTACCAGCAGATTTAAGATTATCTGCGATACTGCACTGATTATTTTTCTGGCTCCGGGAGCACCCAGCGTATATACGGGTTTTTGATCTTTCATGATGATAACCGGGGACATATTATTAAGCGGCTGTTTGCCCGGAGCAATACTGTTTGGTCTATCTGGAACCGGATCAAATAATACAAGCCCATGATTAAGAAAAAGTCCAAGTTCCGGAATAAAATTAATGGAGTGCGGAAATCCGCCGCCTTTGGTCTGGGTTAATGCCACCATCATACCGTTTTTATCGCAGGTGGAAAGGTGAATTGTTCCGGGAGTATTATCCCTAAACAGATCATGGCTTTGCTTTTTTTGTTTATTTAATGCATCCCGGGCATTTGCCCGGTCCAGAAGACCGGAAGTCACAGTACGGGAATCGGTAGGATCTCCGGCTTTTTTTAAACGATCCTTCCAGATAATGTCATAAATTTCATATAATGCGCTGATAAATTCGGTTTCATTTATTTTTTTTAATTTATCATATTCTTCAAAAAGGATCAAAGCCTGTAGAACACTTATTCCCCCGGCGGCAGGAGGAACAGAGAAAATATCATGCTCCAGAAAAGAAACAGTAATTGGTTCCTTGCTCTGAACCCGGTAATCCGAAAAATCCGCAGAGGATAGTATGCCGTTATTAGCTTGTATATATCCGGTTATTATAGAAGCTGCTGCTCCGTTATAAAAATCATCCGGTGTATTTCTGCATAATGACTCTGCAAACTCCGTAAAAGCCGGGAGCAGCAATTTTTCTCCAAGCTGCGGGATGCGGCCTTCAGGAAACAAAATAGATGAAATTTTTTTATGGCGGCGAATTATTTCCTGGTTATTATTTAAAAGATTTGACAGTGTATCGTTAATGGTAAGTCCGTTACGGATCAAATCAATCGCCGGTTCGGAAACTTCTTTCCATGATTTCGTCCCCCATTGGTTCAAGGCATGATGCAGCCCTTTAATGGTACCTGGTACCCCAACAAGACTCCAGCCGGTTTCGGTGTATTTTTCTATTTCAGCCCTTTTATCATCCGGAACATTTCTCAGGGAATGAGCATCTGTATAAAAAGTCTGAGTAATATTTTTCGGCGCGCGGGTATTATAATCAACAGTATGAATTTTTTTTTCCGAAGGAACATAAATAATCATTGATCCGCCGTAACCGCCGAAACCATTGTCTGCGGGGGCGCACAAAGACTCCCCAATGGCAGCGGCTACTGCTGCATCAACAGCATTACCGCCGGCCTTGAGCATTTTTATTCCACAGGCAGCGGAATCTCTCTCTGCGCATACTACTCCGTTATAAAATACAGAAGTCATTGATAATTCTCCGGAAAATGCTTTATATGGATTTACCTGTCATACCCTGGATGCAGGCCAGGGCAGCGCTGCGGGCGCTGTCAATCATGGCTTCGTTTCCGCTCATGTACAGTCTTCCAAACGCTCCGACACTTTTCAGGTCTACGAGTTTTACGTCTGCCGCTTTTTCCGCTTCATTGGCTGCAACCGCAATATAACCGGCAGGTTCGGTTTCCAGAATAAAAAGAGATTCTCCGGGAACAATCATGGATCCGAATCGTATTTTATTGAGAAGCTGGCTGTGATAGGAAGTTATACTGCGTATTGTCTGATCAGAAATGACCCGGGGTTTAATTCTTTCTTTCTCGCTTATTTGGTAAAAATCAAGAATGGCTTTGCCTGCAGCTAAAACTTCACTATGGTTATGATGATGAATTTCCAGCAGACCGAAAGAACGCTCCACAACCAGCATACCGGGTACTGCTTCGGTAGCTTTCAGAGCTATATCAAGAGCCTGATTTACAGCCATACCCGGGGAAACCTCAACATGAAGACTGGCTTGCTCTGGCAGAGGTAGAAAACCGCGGGAAAGTGTACCGATAAATGATGCCAGCTGCGGCTGCAGTTTATCTATAAAAGCCCACGCGCGCAGAGTTATCATATCAATAACCTCCAGAATATCGTTATTATAATATCATTATCAGTATTATAGCAAGGTGTTTTTATTGCTGGGGTATGATTTTTTTTCTTGG
>DNNS01000021.1 GCA_003497555.1 Spirochaetia bacterium | reverse complement strand
AAAATTGCATATAACATGTTTCAAAGCAAAACACAAAAAGATTTATTGTTATTCTATGCAATTTGTTTTTATTTCGCATAGAAACCTAAATATTGGGCGCAGTTTACACGTGTGGCAATGACGACAATTATTTAGTTTTTGCGCCATCTATCTGAGTGGTCTGCTGATGTTTCGAATCATTATTATGCGGAGTGGTATGCAAGGAAATGGAAATAATAATAAGTGTTAACAACAATAAAGAGTAAAAAATGAGTAACTTAGTTTTTGAGTTGATTTTAATGCGCCAAAATTTTGTGGGACTGGCTAACTTGATATTTTCCGAAAGTGTCATTTCTGGAATTAATTTTTTCCACCTGCTTTCGATAAAAAGTCCTTGATTCACAGCGCCGTAAAGGAGATTGTGATACCAAAATCGATCCATAAAAAACAAGGCAAATATTAGTATTATCCCAACAATCGCAAGAGTAAGAGCGGGACTGACATTAAAAAAAAGAGGTTTGATTTCGCTTTTAAAAATAAAACCAATTCCTGTAATTACAAAGGTAAAAATTGTTAAAGCAAAATTTCTAATTTTAATTTCGATGTCATTGAAATGTTGTTGAACCGAGATGACCTTGTCCCAGATTTTAATTATCGCATCTTTGTCAACTTGATTAATTTGTGGCCAAAAAGAATTGAATTCAAAATACTTAAACAATTCTTTGAATGATTTTTTTAAAATAAACATTGGTTGGACATCGATGTTTTTATAATCCTGTTTAACTGCTGCTTCTTTTTGTACATCCTTTTCTGGCCAATGAGTTACTTCACGTAACAGGGCATACGCATTTGAATCGATTTTATCACCATACTGAGCATAAACACTTGTGATGGAAGCATCGTTAGCCATTAAAATATCTTTGTTGAGTTTGTCACCAATATAAATTGTCTTTTTAATGTCCGCAGCCACTGAATTAACAATCTGAAGTAAAATCTTTGGGTTGGGCTTCTTTGTTCCACGTGGAAGATAATGAAATTTAGTTATATTCGGTTCCCAGAATCCATTTTGATAGTATCTTCGAACTTTTGATGGTAAGCCATGATCCTCAGGGCAGAAGATTGCATCAAAAATTCCGTCAAAACTAAGATGTTTAATACGATATTTCGTATAAAAAGAATTAGACTCGGTAAAACCAATTAATTTTACACCTACTTTTTTAAGTTCGGTGAGGGTCTGTAAAACATCCTTGTATAAGATTAAATTTTTTTTTTTATTGGAGTAGTATTCATGTATAATGCTTTTACCATTCTGAGCGCTTTTTGTTTCAATGATCTTTAAATGTTTATTATTTAGAGACTTGAGATTCTGATAAGCAAAGGAAACTTCTGTAGTCCCAAATTTTTGATGAAGCTTTTTAAAATCATTCTTTAATAGTGCGATGTCGATATTGCACTTTTCGCTAATAGAAGAAATAAAAGGCTGAAAAGAATTGTACCACATTTTTAGCCAGTCCCAAATGGTGTCATCTAAATCAGTAATTATTAAATCAATTGTTGTCTTTTTCATTGTATGTTCTCCTGTTCCTTATTATATTATGAATTGATAGACAAAAATTGTCCAATTCGAACTTCATTTAGTCGTCATTACTTCAATTAAATGTGTAAATTCTATCTTTAACTACCAGCTATGCTGGTACGTTGGGAAGGGTTATACCGTTTATTAGTTTTAAAAACAGAATTCCTCCTGTTAAATAAAATTTGTTCAACAGTGTTTGTCGCATGTGGTATGGAATTGTAAATACCACATAGTATTTTTGCCGAAGTATCGGTACAAATTTTTCAGTCAAGAGGTAAAAGAAGCAGTAAAAGATGAAATCAAGAAACTATGTATTTGGATAAAGGTGATTATTGTGGGGGGTAAAATATGTAAGGATCATGTACACCTGTGTTTATCGATCCCCCCCCGAAGTACAATGTAGCAGAAATTATTGGAACAATAAAAGGTAAAACGACAATCAGATTATTTAACAAATTTCCAGAGATTAAAAAACGTTATTGGGGATGTCATTTTGGGGCACGGGGGATACTATGTTGACACTGTATGCAGAAATGAGGAAGTAATACGAGAATATATCAAAAACCAGGATAAGCTTGATCGTCAAACGATGCAACTGAAACTTTGGCAGTAATAAGAGCCCTTATAAGGGCGATACAACAAACCCCCACCTCTGGTGGGGGTAGTTGATTTTGCGAGGAAGATTAATTTATACTGTTCGCCGTTATGTAAAGCGCATATTCGTTTATTGCGGTTGCTGCGTCTGCTTCGGAGGGAACAAAGATCGGATTAAGTCCATGCGCTTTTATAGCCCGGGCAGTGGGTTCTCCAAGGGGCAGCAGATCGTATTGTGCGAGTTTGTCAGTACCCGTCGATGAAACAGCGGAATGTACGGCACTGGCGCTGCCGAACAGAATGCAGTTTCCCGCAGGGAATTCTTCGGAAGAAAAGGAGCGCGGCCTTGTATGATAAAGAACAACATCGGTTATATCCGCACCAAGTTTTCGCAAGGCATCGGAAATGGCGCTTCCTGCCTGGTCGGAACCGGCACGCAGAACTTTAATCCCTTTTGAAATTTTTTTTTTATTAAAAAGGCGGATAAGCGAATCTGCGCCGAAATAACGGTCTGGCGCCAGATCCGGAACAATGCCGTATCCGGAAAGTGTATTTGCTGTTTCCCGGCCGCACACTGCAATCTTTGGAACCGATCGCAAGTCAAGGCCTGCCCGGGTAAGGCCGGTACGGAAAAATGATACTGCCGTGGGGCTGGTAATAACCAGCATGGAAAATTCGCCAAGCCGGGCAAGTGTTTTTTCGCATTCCGGTTCATAAACAAATGATATTACCGGAAATACTACCGGTATAGCCCCCCTGTCCGTACAGGCATGGCATGCGCGGCTCAAGAGAGAATTACTGCCGGTCAGTACTATGCGAATACCTGCAAGCGGATATGCTTTTCGGCCGCAGTATGAACCGAGAGCTTCCCTGCCGATGATTAAAATTCCGGGAAGCTCCGGGGCAGAATGATCTCCGGCTGCGATCATGCCCGGAAGCGTAGCCAGTGTGCCCCGGATTATTTTTTCATCAGCAGATCCTGCTCCCAGTACTGCTGCTGCGGGTGTTGCGGCGCTTATATTATTACGGATAAATTCTGAGCAAAGTTCACTGCAGCGTGTAAGACCCATAAATACCGCCACGGGTAAATGACCGGGAATTACCCGGGCGTGATCACGGGTATTTTTTCCGCGCACCGGCGTGAATACGGTAAAACCTCTGCTTTGCCCTCGCCGGGTCAGGAGCATGCCGGTACCGGTAGTAGCGAGTTGAAGCGAGGAAACTCCCGGAAGAACACGATATGGCAGATGCAGGGCATCAAGGGTTTCGGTTTCCTCGGTAAGGCGTCCGAAAAAACCGGGATCGCCTCCTTTAAGACGTAAAACCCGTACCCCTTGCCTGGCATAATCTGCGAGCAGGCGGTTAATGGCATCCTGGCCCTTTCCGTGATCGGAGCATCGTTTCCCGGCATTTATTTTTCTGCACGTATCCGGCAGAAAATCAAGGAGACTGTGATCTAAAAGCGCATCATATAAACACACCCCGGCGCGGGAGATTTCCTCACGTACCTCAAGAGTGCAGGTACCTGCCCGTCCGCTTCCGGCTCCGGCGAAAACCACCGGGTATACAAAATTGGTGCGGAGACGATTCATCACAAGATCACCCTTTAGGTACGTCATGGCAAGTGCGCCCTGTCCGTCCGGAGATGCAAGCTCCTGAAGCGGGATAAATTCGCTGATACGTCCGGAAAGACTCAGCCTAATCAGTGCGGCCGCAGCCATAATCAGCAGATCATAGCTCCCGCTGTCAAGCTGCGAGAGTCTGGATTCAATAACTCCGCGGACCGGGCAAAGTATGGCGCCGGGGAATCTGGCCTGGCACCAGGTTTCCCTCCGGATGCTTGAAACTCCGATGCGCGGGCGGCAGGGAAGATCGCTCATCTGACGGTTTTGCGGAAGTACAATTACATCCCCGGGGTCTTCGCGCCAGGGAAGCCATACCCAGTCAAGATCTTCCGGAAACGGGTCAGGCAGATCCTTGGCGCTGTGCAGGGCAGCATCTATTTCCTTTCTGCGCAGCGCGTTATCAAGATCGCGGGTGAAAAAATCCGCAGGACTTTCCCGCAGATCCGTAATCTGATCGCGGTCGCCCGGAGAATCGTAATACCTTACAACAGGCGTATATCCTTTTAGCCGGACTAGTACCGACTCCGCCTGTATTTTTGACAGGCGGCTGTCCCGGGCGCCAAAGCGAATACCTGCAGGGAAAGTCATTCCGGATTCCTGCTGCTGAAATCCATGGGTCCCGGATTTTTTTGCTGCTGTGCCAGCGGATACCATCGATCTTCCCGGCTGATGACTTTATCGGCAATCCTGTACAGAGATGCAATATCTATTTTTTCATCTCTGTACCAGTGTTTAAGAGTTTCAAGATCAATCACAGTACATTGCGCAGCATCGGGGATTAGCGAGCCGGCAGCGCTGTCTGTAATATTTTTTCTATTAACCATATCGGCAAATCCGGCAGCAACATTCCGGGGAACGCCGAGATCAATAATTGTAACCGGTCTGTCTCTGGAAATGAACTCAGCCTGTTCAGGGCCGATAACCGGTTCGTTACCCGCCAGGCAGGTGAAGATCAGTCCGGATGCGCGCAGGGCAATAGGAAGTTCTGCCCAGGGAATAGAGAGCGCAGCCATGGTCCACTGGGAAGGTTCGGGTTTTACTCTGTGGTATACCCAGAAAATATCCGGCTTCATTCTGCCAAGACGTTCCACAATCTGTTGTCCGATCAGGCCTGTGCCTAAAACAGCCGTAACGGTTCCCGGATTACGGAAAAAACCGCGGGCAGCGGCATACTCAAGAGCAATATCCTCGATTTCATGCTCATACAGAACCGGTTCAACTTCCTTGCGGATTTTACGTGATACATGTTTGGCTCCATCGTAAACTTTTGTTATGGTATCGCCGGCCCAGTTGTTATGACGGGCTTCACCCCAGGCTTCCTCCGCCTGCGATACAATATGCTTTTCTCCGGTTACCTGCGAGTAAATTCCGGCAAGTACCCGCGCCAGGTGACCGAATGCTTCCCGGCCGCGGAGAATGGTAAAAGCGGTTTCATCAAGATGATCAAAATCAATAATCCGGCAGAGTGTTTTTATAATGGCTTCGTGCCCGGCAGTAATTACCGCATACAGTTCAATACGGTTGCAGGTAATTAAAAAAACAAATTCATGGACTCCGGCTACATGACGGATCATTTCTCCGGCCTGTGCGCGTTTTTCATTATTCAGATGGAAGCGTTCCCGCTGGTTCAGATCGGAAATGCGGTGGTCGGTACTGATTACAATAAAATCCAGAGGCCAGGCCAGGGGAATCTGACGGGCCAGGTAATCTCGTACTTTTTTGGAGCTGATACATGACTGTCCTCCTGTGGATACGCTGATGCTTAAGTCTTTTCCGTTAAACGAGGCGGGAGTGATAAAATCACCATGCTGCCAGTTTTCATCAGCAGCACATACCGGAATCCCCCTGGCACGGCATTCTGTTATAACCTGCAGATTGACCTGCGGGTTATCGGTTGCGGCGTATACAAGAAAGGGACGTCTTTCTGTGTCAAGATCAGCAGCAGGATCAAAGACCCGGTTACTGAAAATGATTTTTTTATTACCCGCCAGGGAAGCGGTATTTTTACCCGGTTCGGGAGCGCATACACTGACAACCGCTCCGCTTTCCAGCAGCCGGATAATCTTGCGTTCCGCCACCCTGCCGCCGCCGACAACCAGTACCTGCCTCCCGGACAGAAGCAGGCTTACCGGAAATGTAACAATACTGTGTTTTTTCAGCTCCGCCATTGTTTTCTTCCTATGGAAATTATTACAGTTGCCATGTACCCGTACCGGCCGTTCGCCGCGCTGCGCAGGTCGGTGCAGACCTGTCTGTCTCCCTGTTCTGCATAGCAGACCAGTTTGGCGTTTTCGTACAGTCCCCGTTTTTCAAGAAGGTCTGCAAGCTGTTTGAGATATTTGCCGGCCTTGTACAGAACCAGGGTCTCGCAGTTATCAAGCGCAGCTTCAACCTGGGCAAGGTCTGTGGCTGTCATCAGCAGCATACGATCCTCCTGAAGTGCAAGGGGCAAACCGAGTATTGACCCTGCTGCCTGGAAAGCGCTGATGCCCGGAACGAAATGAATTCTATCCGGTCCGAGAAGTCCGTCGCTTAGTTCTGCATGCAGGTAAACTGCCGTACTGTAAATCAGGGGATCTCCGATAGTAATCTGCACTACTGATTTTCCATCCAGACAACGCTGCGCCGCTGTTTCAGCAGCTGCGCGCCAGCACCGGCGGGTGGCTTCCCGGTCGCGTTTCATTTCGTAAATATGTTCAATTATTTCCTGCCTGCTTCTGTTTATTATTGTCTCCACCGCAGTCAGGGCAAGACTGTCACTGCTGGATTCGGATTTCGGAGCAAGTATTACATCTGCGCTTTTAATAAGGTTTACGGCGCGAAGAGTTACAAGGTCGCTTGCGCCCGGGCCGACACCGACCGCGTAAAAATGGCCCTTTTGGGCTGAGGAAAAGAAAAATGGGGTTTTCATAATATTTTTCCGTTTTGGATGTTATAGCCTTTTTTCATGGCAGTAATCAGACTGTCGATTTGAAACAATTACAGGATGTCAAAATGGGCCCAGAATCCGAAGAATTCGCAAAAATGCCGCCGGAGACGTACTATTTTATACGTAGAGGACTCTATTTTTACAGGCGATGAAGCAGATGGGTTCATTTTGACATCCTGAAATATTTATTTCCAGATCAGCGCAAGCAGTATGGTCATACCCAGCACCATGACCGATCGGATTATCTGCGCTGCAACGGCTAATACCGTTCCCGGACGAAGGCCGAGTATGGCAATATATGTCGGAAGCGCATGCCGGAAGGTGCGTATGGGGGCAGTGAGTACTGATCCGGCGAGCAGTATAATGACTGCCTGACGCGCTGTTATTGCTCCGGCTGTAACAAAGTTCGCGGCAGCGATTGCCCCGTTGTACAGATTGGATGCCTGTGCAGGAATGATAAGCGCAGCTTCGGAAGGAAGAAACCGCGGATTAAAAAGCCAGGGCAGTTGTTCTCCGAGCCATTCAAAGAAAAAAAAATATTCCAGAAAGGACAATACAGTATAGGTCGGGATAACAAAAACAATTATGCGGCGGAGTGTTTTAGCGGCTTGTCTTAAAGCGTTTTCGATCGCCTTAGCTGTACCCGGAGATACCGGAACCTTTTCTGCAGAGTGATTGGTGTGAGCATAATATTCTGACCCCGGCTGATTTTTTTTATTTCCGGCAATCCGGTTTATAATCCATCGCCCGGCAGTAAGAACCAGAAGGATTTGCACGATAATGGCTGCAATACGCACGGAAAAAAAAGCAGCGGTTGCCTGCCAGCCAAGAAGAGCTCCAAGAGGAAAAACAAACGCCGGAAGATGCGCAAAGAGCGAAAGTGTCGAGACCACCAGCACCGAGGTATAAAGCTCGGCCCTGGTGAGTAAACCGCTGTTCATATTTGCCGCAAGCATTGAGTTGGCTGCAGCGCCTGACTGGAAAGCAGCAACAAAAGCGGAAGCCGAGCAGGAGGGGAGGTTTCCCAGGCCAAGCAGGGGCCTGAACAGAACCGCAATATACCTGATCAAACCGGTTGCTTCGATAATCTGCCCGATAATAACGCCCAGCGCGAGAATAATAAAAAGTTCAGCAAGGGAAACGGCTTTTTTCTGCCAGAACGGAAGATCACGCTTGAATTTTCCCCAGGGCGAAGAAGCGCCGATGCCGCGGGCCTCCTGGGTTTTTTCAAGTTCGTTTAGAAGAACAGTGCGTTCCTCCAGGGTTCCCCTGCCGGCTGCCAGTTCCTCAAGAGCCCGGTCGAGATGAAGAAAGTAACGGTCAAGAATATAATGGTTAAGTCCGAGGGGTTGAGATACGCTGATCCTGAGCGGCTGTGCCGGCAGCGGCGGGGAAATATATGTTAACCATGAATTCTCCTGTCCCAGTACGTCGTTCTTTATATGATCTCCGGCGACTAACATAAGCGGAATAAAATGCACCGACTGCTGCGGATTTGATACTGCAGCCTGCGCCAGGGAACTACGTATTTTTTCAAGTGGAGCCGTACCGGGCTGTCCTTCTATGCTGGCAAGTACCGCATCAGGAGAGAAACGCTGCCAGGCAGCGGAAAAATCAGCAATGCGCCGGTTAAACATGGCATCGTGGTTATTGCCATGCGCAGCTCCGATATTAATCATTCCGGGTTTTACTTCCCGGGTTAAAATGCGGACCACGGCATTCACATCCTCAGACGAGGCTATAAGCGGATCGCCGAATACGACCCGCATATTATTGCCGTAATCAATCCGGTACAGATCGGTAAATTCTGCACCCGGGAAAATATGCAGGGACTGAACTGCAAGCTGCTGTACACCGCGTTTGCGCAGGGAAGCTGTTATTTCATCAACAGAATCGGTATTAATTCCCTGCCGTCGCAGTTTGTTTACAATAAAGCGTGCGGTAAATCCCCAGATGATTTCGNNCATAGCGCTTCTGCATATTACTCTGAATATGACTGTAAACTGCACGCGCTTCAATTTCGCTTGTGCCGAATGCCGCTAATAAAATAACAGGCCTGGTGTTGGAAATATTATTTGTTTTTTCTGCTGAAACCGTATAACCCGGTTTAATGTTAAAGAATAAAAAAAATATCAACAGAAAGGGACAAAACCCAAAAAACGTTTTTCTTGGGCTGTTTCTGAAGGGAAACCGATTATTGTTTGCAGATAAGGATTGTTTTTCAGCAGGGAAATATTTCATTATGCAGCCTTCCTGATGTATTATAAGGGCTGCACCCTGTTCTTGGCCCTGTCTGATTCGCCTGCCCTTCCACGGGTTAGGACGTACTATGGGGAATTTACGGGCTGGTCTTCTGGCTCAGGATCATCTAGCTGCCGCCCTTCCCGGGCAAATATTAAGCCCAGTGGTTACGCGGCAGTTATCACCAATTACAGCGGCGGGACCGCGACGGAATTGCACCGTCTTCCCGTATACAGGAAAAGATACCTGTATAATACCCGTAAA
>DNNS01000229.1 GCA_003497555.1 Spirochaetia bacterium | reverse complement strand
TAATAGTGCCTCAAAAAATCCATCCGTTTAAAACAGTCCTGGTTGTTGACGATGAACGATTAATCGCCGAAATGCTCTGCCGGATTATTGAAAAGACCGGGCTTAAAACCCTGGAACCGGTAATAAACACTGCAGAAGCATTAAAATCTGTGAATGAAAACCGGCCCTCCCTGGTTTTTACAGATATCAATCTGCAAAAAAAATTTGACGGTATTACTCTTGCCAAGCTTTTACATAAAAAATTCGATATACCGGTTGTTTTCAGTACCGGTATGGATGATGCCGAAACCGTTAAATCCGCCATGCTGGCCGGTCCGTACGGCTATATTGTAAAACCCTTCCAGGAGCGTGAAATATTCATCACTATTCAGGGTGCGTTAAAAAGGCATGCTATTACCCGTAAATACCGGGATTTGGGCAATGAATATAAAACCCTGATAAAAAGTATTCCCGATATTGTATTCCGTCTTAATTCCCGCGGGCAGTTTGAATTTTTAAGCGAATCGGCAAGCAGCCTCGGTTATCAGCCTGCAGAGTTAATCGGCAAATACTTTTACAATCTTATTTCCGACCCTCATGATCAGGAAATAATTAAAAATTTTATGCTCCATGCCCAGGATGAACTAAGGCATGAAAAAACCGGCAGCCAGGCTGATAAAACCCGCAATCTGATAGTCCGCCTGCAGCCCAAAAAAAAAACAGGCTCTGATAACGGTATAACTGCGCTGGTTGACGCCGAAGGAAAATATTCCATTGACGCCAATACCATGCATAAAAATTTTACCGGAACGCACGGCAAAATTTATCTGATAGAAAAACCCGATAATAATTTATTTAATGCCGAAAACCGTAAAATTATTTTTTACGAACTTGATAATACCGGAAAAATAATTTATATCGATCGCAGCATTACCCTTCTCGGATATTCCGCCGAAGAACTGATCGGCAGGCATTTTTCCATACTGCTCTGCAGCGACTCGCTGGAACAATGTTCCGCAGAACTTGTCTTGCCCGCGATTAAGGGCGTTATTACCGGAGCAGAGCAATCCCCCAAACTTTTTAATGAACGAAGATCCGGCAGCCGCTCTACCCGCGGGCTGGAAATTAAAATAAAATCCCGGATGCCGGGAAAATTTTTTATCTGGGCGGAAATAAATGCCGGTGCATATATTGCCGGAGCCGGAAATAAAAAGCATTACGCAGTTGCCGGGGTTATAAGAGATATTACCGAGCGTAAAAACAGTGAAAACAACCTCTCCAAATATACCGGCATGCTGGAAGCGGAACTCAAACAGAAACAAAAACAGCTGATCAAGGCGCAAAAACATCAGCGCGCTTTTATACCCGAAAGACTCCCCCTGTTTGCCGGTCTGCACCTGGACGCGCTCTATTTTCCAACTGACGAACTGGGAGGGGATTTTTTCGATATCAGAAAAAAGAATAATTTCTGTGCGGTTATATTAGCCGACTGTACAGGCCATGGTATTGAGGCAGCTCTTGACTCCACTCTGCTTAAATCGGTTTCCGACCGCTGCATTGATGTACTTATGGAAAATCTGGACCCTGCCGCTTTTTTAACTGCGGTCAATTCCGCTTATTACAAATACACCCTTGAAGAGCAGTTTCCAACCATGTTTGCCTGCATCATCGACTCTATTACCGGAAGAATTATTTACGCCAACGCCAATTATGAACTGCCTGTTATCCGCAGCAGCGAAAAGGCAATAAGGCTGAAACGCGGCGCCGGTTTTCATATCGGATACAATTTAAAAACCAGATATAAAAACATGGAATGCTTTCTTCCGCCGGGGGCTAATCTGCTTTTTTTTTCCGATGCCCTCTCGGAAATAAAAATTTCAGGAGCGCAGCAAATTTCCTTTGTCAGCCTTCTGGCTGCGGCGGAAAAGGCGGATTTATCCGGCAACTCGGGTGCAGTTAATTTTACCCGCGAAATCACCCGTAATTTGTCGGCAACAGGGCTTGATGATGACTGCACGGTAATTGTCTGTTCGCGTCTGCCGGAATATTCGTGCCGGCGTATCCTGAATTCCATGCCCGAATACGCCGATTTCCAGGAAAAAACCATTCAGGTTCTTTCCGGTTACGGGTACGGCAGTGAAGATATCTCTGCAATTGCAATTGCTTCATCGGAAATGGCAGCCAATGCCTTCAAGCATGGCTGNNTGGCTGCGGCGGAACTGCTTCGGTCGAGATATCCTGCCGGGCCGACGGCGAAAAATTTTGCATAACCATAACCGATCAGGGCAGCGGATTCGATCATGCGGCTTTGTCTGTTACGCCGGCAGCGGATTTTTTATCAGGAGACACAGAAAATGAAGAGTTATGCAAACTTGGCGTCTGGATTGCCCGTTTTTATATGGATGAAGTGAACTACAACGCGAAAGGCAATTCCGTCGTTATGCATAAATATAAAACCCCCGCCAAAACCAGTTTCAGTCTTTTACCTGAAACCTCATTTAATAAAAAAAACCTGGGGATTACTTTCTCGACGGATCTGCCTCTTCATGATATAATAAACCGCAGCCAGGGGCCGATCAATCTGGAAATCGCTCCGGATTATCTGCTCTCGGCCGGTGAAGTACTGAAAATATTTCAGGCTGCAATCATGTGCAGCAAAAAAAATATTTCTCTGCATTTATTAATAAAAAACAATAAAGTAAAAAAAATTCTTGAACCCCTGGAACTGACCAGGTTCGGCTGTGTGATTAACTGACATGTATGACTTTCCTCTCACCATAGAATGGCGCAGCGGCAGGATCTGTTTTCTTGACCAGACTTTACTGCCGGAACGTGAATTAATGCTTGAGATTAGCAGCCTTGAAGCTCTGATTGAAGCTATAAAAATGCTGCGTATACGCGGAGCCCCGGCTATCGGAG
>DNNS01000140.1 GCA_003497555.1 Spirochaetia bacterium | reverse complement strand
CCGTCTGATTTTTATTCTGTTCATACCGGCAGTGATCTTTACCTTTCTGCTTAACCGCGAAATCATTACGGCTGTTTATTATTCCGGTAATTTCCGCGAACGCTCCCTGGAACTGACCTCCGCCTGCCTGCTTTATCATATAGCCGGAGCGCTCTTTGTCGCCATGTACCGGGTAATACAGCCTATTTACTATTCCCTGCAGGATACCAAAACTCCGGTAAAGATTGCAGGCAGTCTGCTGTTTGTTAACCTGGCCATGGCTCTGCTTTTTTCCAGGATTTTTAACATGAATGCTCCCGGTATTGCCCTGGCTTCCTGCCTCAATGCCTTTTTTTATTTCTTCCTGCTATTCTTTTTTTTACGGAAAAAAATTCCGGTATTTTCGCCGGCGCCCTTGCTGGTTTCCCTGCTTGCGGTCTGCTCTGCCATGCTGCTTCCCGGGTTGGCTATTTGGACTGTAAAAAATTATTTTCCTGAAAATTTATTTATCAGGGTTATTTCCGGATTCGGACTTTCAGAAATTTATATAGTGAAAATACGGGCAATAATCAAGCTGTTAGGCGGCGGATTATTTTTGCTGCCGGTTTATATTGGCGGTATCAGACAGCTGAATAAAAAGCATATTCAGTCTGAAACCGGGAATGTTTTTTAATCAGTAACTATACCATATTTTATATCAGCCCTGAATTAGAGCATAGGTGGTAAACCGTAAGTAGAATTGTACTTACTCGGATTTTAAAAATAATAATTAAAATTTTAAAAAATAACACGAAGTTCACAAAGAAACACGAAGAAATCTNNTTGTAAAATCTGAGTGGATACGTAGAATTTAAGTAGAATTATGGAAACAATGTTTTTAGCAGGCACGGGCGGTAATTATTTTATTCCTTATGAATGGTGTTGTGCCCGGCCGAGTCAGCCTCTTCATTGAAATTTTCAAGTTTATAACCGTCTGCCGCGGAAGGATCTTCTTTTAAAACCTGGATACGCCGTTCATAGTCTTTGAGTTTTTTGGAAATAAATTTTGAAATTTTTACAGCGCGTTCAAATTTTTCAAAAGCGTCGTCAAGGCCGATATTGCCGTTTTCCAGCTCTTCCACGGATGTTTCCAGCCGGGAGAGGGCTTTTTCCACGGTAATTTCTTTTTTAATTTTTTCCATGCCTATAATTTTCCCATGAATAGTGATTTTATGGAATGGTATTCGTGTTTTCCGCAGGCAGCCTGCAGCATATACGGTGCGGTTTTTTTCATGGCACCCAGATATTCTTTTATGGTTCCGCGTATATCCCACTGGGCAAAAAGATTGAGACGTTCCATGGCAATGGCGTAAACCTGCCTGATATTGGCAGCCAGCAGAACACGGCGCCGGTGAGCATTGGTAAGGACATAAGGCAGGGCGCAAGCGGGGACACCGGCTTTCTCAAGGCGGAAATAAAAATCACCGGTTTTCAGCATCAGTTTTTCAAATTCATTTTTTTTCCCGATTCCGGCAACAGACGGCGGAATGGTGAAATGCAGATGCGGGGAATAAGCCTGGCAGATTATGGTATTCATGCGGTGTCTTTTAATCTGGGCAAAACAGGAAGCTGATACTGTAAGTTCGCATACCGTATTCTGAATCTCGAATTCACGGGGCAGGGGATCAAAATGATCTTTATATTGCAGACTTAAACCCAGCAGTTTTTTTTGAAAGGCCGGAGTAAAATTACCGGCTAAAGACAAACAGGTTTTATAGTCTAGAGACCCGGATGAGAAAAGAAATGCCGCCGGAATGGAAATATCGGGTTTAAGTCCTGAAAAAACACAGGCCGGTTTTGTTTTGCCCGGTTTATTTTTGCGTAATAAACCGGCAAAAAAATCTTTTATTTCCGAATAAGTATTTTTATAATAGTCGCTTTCATCAAGATATTTAATAATGGAAGGCGCCAGGCCGTAAGCTAAATTATATAATTTTTCTCCTGCGTCTTTTTCTTCAGTCAGTCCGGAAGAGCGCAGGCGGGTAACCAGTTGTTCCAAATTTCTGCCGTTAATTGTAAGCCCCAGCTGGGCATGAGCCGAAAGCGGCAGGGCATAGCGCGCGTCTTCTTTAGCCAGACCCTCTATAACCTGTTTTTTTTTAGCATCGTTTTGCAGAATACCCATGGCCTGAAAAAAGTCATCAGGAGTGTTTTCCGTATGCCATTTTTCCAGTTCCGGTAAAACCGAGAAATAAAAGGCGTATTGATCTTTTTCAACCAGGCTGCGGTATGCGTTTTCAAAACCCGCATTGATTATTTCCGCAGGAACCGTATATTCTGCCGCAAGCGTAATATAACGCTGGGATTTTTCCGTATAACTGCAAAGACGCGAGCGCTCAATTTGTTCTACGGCCAGGCGGGAAATACCTAGCAAATCAAAATTAAAACAGGCATGTTCGGCAATGGAGCGGTGCCCCATGGTAAAAATAATGGCCTGATTGGATTTTCGGGCTGCTGATAAATCGGTACGGGCAGCTTCTCTTAATTTACCGATAGGACGCGGATCGCGGGAAATGCGCGCATAGGATGCGGAAATAGTTTCAGGTGTAAGCGATTTAAGAGCAGACAGGGCGCCGGATACATCGGGAACGGATTTTTCCAGGTCTTGAATTGCCTGGTTCAAGGCATCAAGGTCAATATTGTATCCGGCAAGTGTAATCTGCATTTGTTTAACCGGCGTATTTGGCTGCCAGATCGCCGATTTCTCTGGTGCCTGTTCCCATTTTTCCGGCACTCATGGATTTCATGTGTCCGGAAATGGTTTTTTGTACTGCCTGTTCAATGCGGGATGCCGCCCTAATTTCGCCAAGGGTTTCAAGCAGCATGGAACCGGCCATAATACAGGCCAGAGGGTTGACAACATTCTGCCCGGTATATTTGGGAGCAGAACCTCCGATTGGTTCGAACATAGAAACGCCTTCGGGGTTAATATTGCCTCCGGCTGCTATTCCCATGCCTCCCTGGGTTATTGCTCCCAAATCGGTGATAATATCTCCGAATAAATTACCGGTAACAATTACGTCAAACCATTCCGGATTTTTTATCATCCACATGCAGGTAGCGTCAACATGGTAATAGTCTCGTTTAATGCCGGGAAATTCCGCCCCGATCTCATGAAAAGCGCGCTCCCAGAGATCATAGACAAAAGTAAGCACATTGGTTTTTCCGCAGAGCGCTAAGGTATTTTTTTTGGCGCGTTTTTTGGTGAGATTAAAGGCATAGCGCAGACAGCGCTCCACCTGAAAGCGGTTATAGACCATTTCCTGAACTGCTATTTCATGGGGAGTTCCTTTCATGGAAATTCCGCCGAGGCCGGTGTAGATTCCGCCGGTGTTTTCGCGGACTACCACATAATCAATATGCTCCGGAGTTTTATCTTTTATAGGAGTTTCCACTCCCGGGTAAAGTTTTATCGGCCGCAGATTAATGTATTGATCAAGCTCAAAGCGCAGTTTCAGTAAAATGCCTTTTTCCAGAATTCCCGGTTTGACCTGCGGGTGCCCGATAGCTCCCAGGTAAATGGCATTGAATTTTTTCAGTTCCGGGATGATTGATTCCGGAAGGACTTCGCCGGTACGCAGATAGCGCTCGCCTCCGATGTCGTAATTTACCAGTTCGATGGAGATTTTTTCCGCCTGGCAGGCTGCTTTTAAAACTTTGACTCCCTCGGCCATTACTTCCGGGCCCGTGCCGTCTCCGCCAATCACTGCAATTTTGTACATTGTTTTCTCCTATTGTAGTTTTGCCGTATCAAGCCGGCTGATTTCATTTTTATTGTTGTCAAGAATACTTATAAAAAGCTGGCTGTTATTATACTGCAGACCGGCTGCTTCAGGAGCAAGCACGTACCACAGCAGTTTTCTGGTTTGCGGTTTGTAATATACCAGACGTTTCTGGTTTTCGCTGTAATCAAGAAAAAAGAGCGTTTGATCATGCACCCAGTAAAAAGCGGAAAGAAAATTGTGTTTTACAATAAATTCAAGTTTGTCGGGATACACAAGAGTTTCGTTAACTTTCAGGAAATCGCTTTTATATTCTTCAGGCGCGGCCGGAGGTATCCAGACTTTAAAAGCCACGTATTTATAATTTTCCGACCAGGTATAATGGGTGCCGTTATACATTTCAATTTTATTTTTACTGTAGATTTCCACCCGCTCCACCACATTGAAATCCGGACGCACTCTTACACTGTATCCCAGATAGTAGGAATCGAACCATCTTAAATCTTCAATACCGATAAAATTTCCGTACTGCGGAATGCAGAATTTATTCAGGATATTGCCGGTAAAATCAATGATAAAAAGCTCGAATTTTTCCGGGCAATTTACCGATCTGCAGTACAGGGCAATGCGGTTTCCTGCTGAGTTGCTTTTGGCTTCTTCGATTTTTCCCGGAGCTGTAAAAATTGATTTATTGCCGTCAGAAGCTTTAATAATCAGTTCGCAGTCTTTGGTCATGAAAGCCGACAGGCAGACCGGAATGATAATTAGCAGGATAAAAAAAAATTTCATTTATTTTTTTTATTGACAATTCCCCTGACTTTCAGCGGCAGGGTAAAAAGGTTGATAAAGCCCATGGCATCCTGCTGATTATAAATTTCATCTTCGTTGAAGGTGGCAAGCTCGGGATCGTAAAGAGAGCGTTCGGCTTTTCTGCCGGTAACCTGGCAGGCGCCTTTAAAGAGTTTGAGACGCACAGTGCCTGTAACATTTTTCTGGGTATAATCAATAAATGCATCAATAGCTTCTTTAAAAGGCGAAAACCATAATCCGTTGTAGGTAAGTTCGGCATATTTGTCTCCAAGCTGACATTTGGCCGCAAGCGTGTCTTTATCGAGCGTGATAGATTCCAGTGCTTCATGAGCTTCCATGAGCAGGCTTGCCCCGGGCGTTTCATATACGCCGCGCGATTTCATGCCTACCAGCCGATCTTCAACAATATCAACCCGGCCGATTCCATGACGGCCGCCGATTTCATTGGCTTTAAGCAGCAAGTCAACCGGCTTTAAATTTTTACCGTTTATTCTGCAGGGTTCTCCGTTTTTAAAGGTTATTTCCATATATTCAGGAGTTTCCGGCGCTTTTTCGGGGGAAACCGTAAGTTTAAACATATCTTCCGGCGGTTCGTAATACGGATCTTCGAGTACTCCGCCTTCATAGCTTATATGCATTATATTGCGGTCTGAAGAATAGGGTTTGGATTTGCTTACCGGTACCGGAATATTGTTTTTTGCTGCGTAATCAATAAGCATATCGCGGCTTTTTAAATTCCATTCTCTCCAGGGTGCAATAATTTTCATATGAGGGGTAAACTGTTTAAATACAGCTTCAAATCTTACCTGATCGTTACCTTTGCCGGTAGCGCCGTGCGCTACTGCCTGGGCTTTTTCTTTAATGGCGATATCCGCCATTGCCTTGGCAATAAAAGGCCGGGCAATTGAAGTACCAAGCAGATATTTGCGCTGATAACGGGCATTGGCCTTAATCAGGCGGAAAATTCCGTTTTTAACAAAATCGCCGCGCAGGTCCTGAATATATATTTTTGATGCCCCGGTTTTCAGGGCTTTTTCTTTAAGGCCGTCAAGCTCGCTGTCAAGACCGACATTTCCGGTAAAAGCGATAATCTCTGCTTTATAGGTTTTTTTCAACCAATGTAAAATAATCGAGGTATCAAGCCCGCCGGAATATGCCAGAACAATTTTCATAAAAATCCCTTGCTTTTTAAATTATGCAGATTTTACAATATTATAAAGTATTTTTCAAATCTCACAGATTTTCACTTTTTAAAAAAAGAAAAGCGGAATTTTGTGAGATAAATACTTCCATAACAAAACAAAAAAGAAGGAGTTTTTATGCTCAATAATATATGGGTATGATTTTATTTCTTGGGTACGCGTCTATTTTTAATCTGCGGAAAATTCTTGATAACATGGTGCATACTCTTTTTTTCTCTCACCGTGCAATTTTATTTCTATTATATAGAAAAANNTTACCCAAGAAATAAATTTGCACACCCAATATGTTGACAAAATGTATGGTCTGAATTATAATGAAGAAGTAAAATGTGGGGATGCTTTGGGTTCGACGGCAGGAATGCATGTATAGGGAGCATGCCGTGAGGCGACACGTTAAATAGCCAACAACAATAAATGCTAATGA
This sequence comes from Spirochaetia bacterium, assembly GCA_003497555.1. GTDB lineage: Bacteria > Spirochaetota > UBA12135 > UBA12135 > UBA12135 > UBA12135. The sequence continues at coordinate 1,419 of DNNS01000140.1, read as the reverse complement.
CGAATTAGCTCTTGCTGCTTAATTAAAAGCAGCCGTTTCAGCGGGGGGCGCCTGCAGTTTCCGCCGAAACGTTAACCCTGCGGGATAGTCCGCTGCATTCCTCTAACAGCGGGCGAAATAAACAGAGGATATACCGCAGCAGGCAGGCTGTCCGGCCCTGCAGCGAAGAACTCCCCCAAACGGGCAGCTGAGCATGGAGAGCCCTGTGCATTCATCTTGTCGGACGCGGGTTCAATTCCCGCCATCTCCATTTTTTTCTGCTTTCTCATCTGTTTCATCTTCATAATCTTCGTCAAGTCTTCTATGCAGGGTTTTACGGCCAATCTGCAGAATTCTTGCTGCTTCGGTTTTATTTCCCCGGCAATATTTAATTGTATCTTCAATTATTTTTATTTCGGCGTCTTTCATCGGCAGGGCGTAGGGTATACGGATAAATTCTTCATGAAAATCAAATTTTCTGAACTGGGCCGGAAGCTCTTTAGGTGTTATACGCTCTTCGGCAGCCATAACTACCATACGCTCGACAATATTAATCAGTTCGCGAACATTTCCCGGCCATTCATAATTTCCGAGGGCATTGTAAACTCCGGATGAAACGGAAATATTTTTATTGTTTTCTTCTGAAAATTTTTCAAAATAATATCTGGCAATGGATTCTATATCCGACTTGCGTTCCCGCAGCGGGGGCAGGGTCAGGGTAACAACATTCAGGCGATAATACAGATCCTCGCGGAAATTTCCTTTTTTTACTTCTTCCTCAAGGTTTTTATTGGTAGCAGCTATTATTCTTACATCTACCGGGATGGTTTTGGAGGAACCGACGCGCTCGATCTGTTTTTCCTGGATTACGCGCAGCAGTTTAACCTGCAGGTCTTTTGCCAGTTCTCCGATTTCATCCAGAAAAATCGTGCCTTGGCTGGCTGCTTCAAAACGGCCGATTTTTTCTTCAGAAGCTCCGGTAAAGGCTCCCTTTTCATGCCCGAATAATTCGCTTTCCAGCAGGGTAGGCGAAAGAGCGGAAATATTGATTTTAATCAGCGGAAGATTTTTCCCCCGGCAGTATAATTCATGTATGGCATTGCAGATCAGTTCTTTACCGGTACCGCTTTCACCAAGCAGCAGGACACTTGATTTGGCCGGGGCAATCAGGCGGATTTGTTCAAAAATTTTTTTCATCTCACGGCTGCTGCCGATAATCTTGGAAAAAACCTGCTGCTCGGCAATTTGAGCCGACAATTTCCGGTTTTCATTAATTAGTTTTTTCTGATTAAGCGCCCTTTCAATTATCAGTTCGAGTTTGTTGAGATTGAACGGTTTGGTAAGAAAATCATAGGCGCCCCTGCGCATGGCATCAACGGCGTTTTCAATGGTGCCATGGCCGGTAAGCATAATAACCGGGGTTTCCGGAAATTCCTTAAG